>JAQYWP010001134.1 GCA_029379285.1 Rhizonema sp. PD38 | reverse complement strand
CATTGTCTTCAATCTCTTTTGGGTCGATTGTTTGCAGTAATGCCGATACTTGTTCACTTGGAAATGGTTTCTGCGTCATACACCATATTCTACGATCCGGTGTATACCGATGTATACTCTTATTTTTCTTCTCACCCCCTATTTATTGAGCGGATACAATAAGAATGTAGTCCTCTGTCCCACATCAGCAACATTCCTTTTGTGACTGACCGTAGCAACCTCTTGACTCTGACTCGCTCACCGATGCGATACGGGCACATTAATGCATCGACAATTAAATGTGTTCCGGCTTCAATCAACAGTACTAAACGTACTTTTGGGAAAGCGGCTTGAGTCCCAGGACGGCTTGCTGGGTATCCAAAAACTCTGGCATTTGCCTCAGTATCCGGTACGTCGAACACTGTTCCATCCACTGCCATTAGCCGCAGTCCTCCCAAAAAAGCTCCAGGAGTCTCGATTGTGGCTAGGGGACGCACTACTTGATGGAACAGGTCACTCATCACCTGACACCCGACTCGCTGTCGAGCTTCGGTAATTGACGACTTGCAAGGAACTCGCCAATACTGCCCAATTCTCACCCAAGCTTCACTCAAACCATCAACGAGGTTTTTGAGAACTGTTCGATATTGTTGCCTTGGACCACAAGCTCATAGCAATGATGAGACAGACGACTAGATGTGATGGTAAAGCTCGCTTTCGCTCTTCATTACTATGTGTGTTGCCGATCGCTTGTTCAATAGCTTCTGATGATATAGCAGTTTCTAAGGCTTTGAGTACGGCACCTGATTCGACCACAGGTGAAATCAGGGAGAATTCTTTAAGTTGCATTCCATCTCAGTATACTCAGGGGACAATGGTCAGTTTACCTGGTTTCGGGCTTAACCGAACCGTATTGTTACTGATACTCTGAGTCATTTTGGCACAGAAGAATGCTACTGCTTTCTAAAATAGATCAATTGCCTTAATCGTACCGCCCATGTTGTTGTAGGCATAGACTCTGGAGACAAAGTTTGTTTTTGATAAAAGGTAAGCCCCTCATTATACCTCAATCTCTTAAAAATTTAAGATGCGTTTGCCCTGAAGCCCCGTCCTTCTAGGACGCAAAGTCTGCCGGATAGAGTACTCTATCCGGTGAGCTTTGCGGCTTTTCTTGATCTTTAATGTAAGTCGATGAAGCGTCAAGAATCACCGAGGCTGAGCGCCCGGTGAGTATGTCAAATCACAGTGCTATGGCTTCTCCAGTGTGCCATTCGAGTTCAGTCACATACTCCCTCACCATAATTTGTTGTGTGTAGCAACAAGACTGTTTTTCCAGCAACGTAGGCGTAGCCTTCTCGATTAGAGATCGCCCCCTAAGACCTTCTAGAGCTTCTAACAATTTTGTCCGAGGTACTGTAATCATGTTTGACTCTAGCTTAGCAATGGTGGTTCCTTCAGGATTAATTGCTAACCAGTACATGATACTCTTTTCTAGAGGGGAGAGGCGCTCAAACTGCTGGTCTAGCAATCGCCGAATGCCATTGAAGACAAAAGTGTTCTGTTGCAAAAATACCTTAATCTCCCCGTCAAATAGCTCTTGAATAGAGGTAGCCACAATTTTCACTGCTAGAGGATTGCTGCCGTAGTGATCGCACAACTGCTGCTTTTGGGCATCGGTACCCACTAATCCTTTGATATCAAGTAAAGCCATCGCTGCTTCAAGTGAACCGCTTAAGCGTAGGCAACGCACTGGCAGCTTATCGCCTTCAGTTGCAGCAATCTCCGACGGCTTTTCCCGACTGGTGAGAATTAAGCAACTAGAATGCGCCGTTTCTCCGATTACGGAAAGCAATTGACCATATCCTTGATAACCGTTGCGGAATTGCCCAGTATAACCAGGCTCAAGAATAGCTTCCATATTATCTAAAATCAGCAGGCATCTTTTGGAGCGTAGGTGATGAATCAGCCGCCTCATATCAGTAGCCGTTTCCTGAAATTCAGATACAAAGACGACTAAGTTACCCAAGAGGGTTTCTAAGGACGGGGCATTGCGTAGTGATCGCCAAATCACATACTCAAACTCATGCTGCACTTGTGCCGCCACCTTAGCTGCAATAGCAGTTTTCCCAATGCCACCCATCCCCAGTATCGCGACTAGGCGACAGCGCTGTGTTGCAATCCATTGCCCTAATGTGGCAAGTTCTTTACTGCGCCCATAAAACACTGAGACATCAATCGCCTCTCCCCAATCCTGGTGTTTGTTGGTAATCCTTGTAAGTGCTGTAAGTGCCAATTTACTTTTTGTTTTAGAATAACCTGCAACATCTAATTGTGCAATTTCTTCGCAGTCTATTGCCAATTGCTGGCACAATTCTACGAAACTTGCATGGTCAACAGGTTTACCAGTAAGGAAGTTGCTGACTGTGGATAGAGATAGTCCTGCACTCTCAGCCAACGCTCTTTGGCTGAGAATGCCGTTACGCTTTAGAGCCAACTTAACTTGTTCAATGCACCCTTGATTAACTCTGAGTGATCTCGACATCGCTTGTCCTAAAATAATACAGATTGGGACTTATATCAATTCGCGTTCTAAAACGTAACTCTTAAAGCCTGTATTCTGGATTCATTCGTCTGAAAAAGGCAAATTGGTATTAGTTTGAAAAAGGCAGATGCAAATACTCTACGCTCTTTACTGAAGATCAGTTAAACGTAAAGATACCTTATCGTTCTTGTAATAGATGACAGCAAAATCAACTTATTCACTTGCCAAAAGTCTACTTTATAAATATTTATTTGTATCAAAAATTACATTAAGCTTGATAATAGTAAAGGATTACGGTACATTTTTTCGTCCTTGTTTCTCTTGATAAACAGTTGATATTAAGCAAGTAAATTTATATTTGATGTTCCCTTTTTAGTAAGTAACATTACACAAATTTAAACTTTTTATACAACTAGACATACTGAATTCTCTGACTGTTATGATCAGCAGATTTAATAGAAAAAGTGAAAATTATAAGTAAGATTAATTTTTCGTTTAGTTCGCATGTATGCGAATTACTCTTTTTTTCATAAATTTAATTACTTGACAAAAAATACAGACATTGCT
>JAQYWP010001133.1 GCA_029379285.1 Rhizonema sp. PD38 | reverse complement strand
CAATATATCTTTACTAAATTTAAATGCGTTTGCCCTGCTTTGACGACTGTTAGAGATTGGCTAGCGCAAGAGACTCAACAGAGTAAAGTCATGCAAGTGATAGGAGTGCGCCTTGTTCTAAGTTCTCGCGGTTTAGATATAATATTAGAAACTCCTGATTCTAAAAAGCTGTTAACGACAAGCAAGAGTGAAGGCAATAACCTTTACGTAGTTATTCCCAATACTTGGTATAGTGTTCTTTGCGATCGCCTTAACAGGTAGTACCTTAGTTTTTGATCTGCCTGTATGTGTTGATCGGTTTTGTTCCCGAAGCACTGTTGATCTCTGGCCTTTTCATGTAGCGCAATCGTCGTCGAGCCAAGTACTATAGAATCCATTCCGGTGTTGTCAGGTAAGTATTCTACTCAAAGACAAAAGCAATTTCTAACTCAGATGCGATTTGTTGCTGCACAATCTTCATCAAATCTACAGTTTTTTTGTAAGCAAGCTTTTGTCCTTGGGATCCAAAGTATTGGACTGCTTTTTGTAAGTCAGCTATAGCAGCTTGTTCGTAACCAAGTTGATGATAAGCGATACCCCGGTTAACATAAGCTTGTCCATTGCTTGGGTTGAGCTGTATAACTTCAGAGAAATTGCGAACTGCACCAAAGTTATCTCCATGTTTGCCGCAAGCACAACCCCGGTTGAAGTGAGCTCTATAGTCTTTAGGATTAAGACGGATTGCCAAGGAAAAGTCGAGCATTGCTGCTTGCACATCTTGCAACTCGAAACGAGCTAACCCTCTGTCATTGTAAATATCTGCTAGTAGATAACTGGGTGTCCGAGCAATTTGACTTAAGGCTAAGTTGTAGTCTCCAATTGCTTTCTGGTAATTCCCCAACATGGCACTTGCTACACCTCGGTTGTAGTAAGCTCTAAAATCATGGGGTTTGAGTGCAACTGCAAGGTTGTAATCTGCGATCGCACTCTGGTAATCTCCTTGCCTGTAGCGAGCAACTCCGCGATTCAGGTAAACTTCAGCGTTTTTAGGCGAGAAATTTATTGCTTGATCGCAATCGGCGATCGCATTGTGATAATCTTGGATTTGAAGATAAGCAAGACACCGGTTGCTATAGGCTGCTGCAAAATCACTACTTTGCTGAATCGTCTGAGTGAAATCCTGAATAGCTTCTTGGTAATCACCTTGTTGCATATTTTCAACTCCCATTTTGAACAATTCCCCTCCTGAAGTCTGATTACTGGATATGGGAGTTGAATATGCTCTTTGAGTCAGAAAACAACAGGTAAATAAGACGGCTATACCGATAATAATAGCTCGAAACCAGCGATTCATAAGCAATATCTCCCATTACTAGCAGAACGAAAACTGTAGGTCCGGTATATGCCCTGTAATATTATGCTAACGGCTAATAGCTCACGCCAATAGTAAGCAGGTAATTCGCTATAAACCGTTAGCAATGAGCAGTTATCACCCAACGGGACAGTTGCCGTGAGAGTAAGAAACTCTCACGAGCTGTTTTATAAGTGCAGTTACGTTTATTTCGGCTCTGCTGGTTAACAGATTTTTAAGCGCTGGCAATGCTCACTAAAGCTCATCTACACTTTGTACTGTTGGGTATTGCCCAAAGCAGACTTAAATTTCCAGCTCGTTTTACTTCCAGTCTTTCTCAGCTTGCCCCAGTACGTATGCTGCGACATCTTCAATTTGCTCTGGTTTCAAGCGACCTTTGAAGGAAGGCATAGCATTTTTACCATTTGTAACTTGAGCAACAATTGCTTCTGGTGAATTCATGTTGAACTTTTCCAAAGCGTCCTTCTTCAGGGTTTTTTGGGCCTGAACCAGATTTCTACCGCCTGCGTGACAAGAGGCACAGTTGGCACTAAATATTTTAGCTCCACTTGGAGTAGCTGCGATCGCTGGATGACTAAAGGCAAAGGTGAAAACAGTCATGCCTAGCAACATGATTGAAAGAATCTTTTTCATTTGGCGTTCCCTCTACAATAAAGGAGTATTCGTGAGAATCTCCTCTATAATTTTCAGGTTCATAGCGGTTGCCGTCAAAAGACAAGCTGTCAAACTTCGTCAATGTTTCGGGTTGGGAACTATACAAATCCACGGTGGTTGGTTGCTGCGAATATACTTAATTTCGATTACTAATTAAAAAAATTATACTAATTTAAAAAATTAATATATAGCAATCCGTGGAGGAGATCCGAATACCTCTCCTTTGTGCTGACTTTTACCGTTAAGTCTTGAAAAGCTTGCTCACACTCGTATTTAGAGCAAGGTACAAGGTTTACAGTAAAATAAGCCAAGCGTGGTATCAGAGGCGACAAATCATGTTGGATTGGTGGGATAAAAATTTTGCGACTTGTGAGTTGGGCGATGCCAAAGGCAACGGCTGAAGCCGTATCGCCGATTGAATGAGCGTGCAATGTCGATAGGCTATACTTTTTTTTAGATTTTTTTAGTTTGACTAAATGTTAGAGAAAAGAATGACAGTCTGTCTTTTGACATTTGTAAAAATCTCATCATAGAATAGACAGACTGCTTGATATTGGTTCTAGATAATCTGGGTTAAAGATGATTGCTTGCTCATAAGAGATTGAAGATTTGGGAAATTTTATTGATTGAGTTGAAATAGGCATATTCCTTAATTAATGGAAAATTGGATGTTTAATCAAGATTGTAATTATCTCAAGTTCTGGAAAAAATTAAGCCAACTGAAGCTAAAAATCACCTCCGACCTTAACTCAGTCGGTGTGAAATGTCAAAAGACAAGTTTTCAGACTTAAATCTGACAACTTGTCAAAGTTAGTTATGAAGTTTTTCAGCGAATTTATCATCAATAAACTCTAGTTATACGAAGTTGTCTTAGATCGTATTATTTGCCCGAAAGCCTGTCCATTAGGGAACTTGATTCCAAACAATCCTATCTTTGGCAACTTCGTATTAATCTAGTTAAAATACACTAAAAAAAGATGATTTCTCTGCCAAATTACCGTCCCAAAAAACTGAAATTAGGTCTATTAGAAGGTAACCGTTCAGGGGGTAGTCAGGCGATCGTCAGTTAGAGAGACAAAAATCTGGT
>JAQYWP010000013.1 GCA_029379285.1 Rhizonema sp. PD38 | reverse complement strand
GCTTTGCACCCACTGCCCATTCTCCAGTATTCTGATTGCACCATAATTCATGTTGCCAACCCATACTTCATAGGCGTGGGAGCCTTCTACTGCCTTAAACATAAACGAACCTTCCGGTAACTTTGCCGTGAGGTTGTCAGCTGCTTCAATCATATGCAAAAAATCCCCTGTCTGGGGGTGATAGTCACGAGAAACCGTGTCAAAATATCATTCAAAGTTTTTTCATTAGGATCTGGCATATGTACCCGTAGACACCGCCGTAGAAAAGCCGGAGGAAACTCTCGCTCACCATTACTAGTCATTATTATCAAAGGAAAAGCACAGCAACTCACTCGACCACTTTGGACAGTAAAATCAATCTTATCTTGAGTTCGCACCTGAACTGTAGGCACCTGCTTGGATATGCGAGCTAACTCTGGTATTTCAAATTCACCTTCTTCAAATAAATTTAATAAATCGTTAGGTAAATTAATGTCACTCTTGTCAATTTCGTCAATTAGTAAAACTCGTGGGAATTGATAAGGGAGAAATGCTGTACCAACAGGTCCAAGCTGAATATATGAACCTATATCATCCTGTGTGTCGTCATCTCGCTTTACAGATTGCAGTCGGGCGATCGCATCGTAACGGTAAAGTCCCTCTTGTAAACTAGAACGTACAGTAATAGGTCAGAGTAGTACTTGACCTAGCTGGAGTTCATAGGCGACAGCGTAGGCAAGAGTCGTCTTACCTGTACCCGAATTGCCAGTAACTAGCAATGGTCGCCGTAAGTAAAGTGCAGCATTAACTTTTAATAGCTTAGTGAGACGAGAGGGAACGCAACCCCCGTTACATCAGGTCCACAGACATATTACAGAGCGATGTTACACAAAAAAATTGCCATGACTCAAGGAAGCGATACTCCTGTGCGCCGTGGTCGCAGGCATCGCTCGGACTGACTGTAGAAACATAACCCCCTGAAAAGTATCATACGACACGTCCAGATGCTTTGGACATCGCTCGACGACAAAGACTTTTCACAAAACGTTACAAAATACGCTTTGTTTGAGCAAAAGTACTTATCCCTATTGTAACGAGATCGGATACTCCCGCATCGCCACATCAATCGCCACCAAATCATACAGTGGGTCAAATGGTCGCCTGTTTTTGATTGGGATTAACACTGCCAAAACCCCCATCTTGGTAGGCAAATCCTTAACTGGAGTATTAACACATATCCCAGTCATGCACGCCCAGTCATACCATTGTTGCTGAAGAAGCGTCAAAGTATGTGGATCTCGCTTCTCAGGTTCTGGCTTTTTGACTAACCAACCTTCCTCAAGACACTTAACAAAATAACCTTCACGGTTGGCAACTTTGCCTTCTTTAGTCTTTTGATCAACATAGGTGATCGCATCTGCAAACTTCTCTGAATATGCTGCCCACAATTTCTCTGCTTTCGCTGGAACCAAATGAATCTCAGCATTTTTCAGAAGAAGCATGATTTCAGTGGGGAATGTTGCAGCTCCTCCAGTTGCAACACTCTTAATCGCTGTCATGCCCGGTTTTTTGGAAGTTACAGTCTCAACGGCTACACCTCTAACTGCGCGAAGCTCTCCGGACAGAAGCTTCTGTCCGGAAGACTTCGCATTCTGTAAGTATCTCAGAAAATAACCCTCTTTATCATCCTGACTTACAAGCGAACCAGACTTTCTGAGTTGAACCGCAGCCTCGAGCATCGCGTCCTCACCATACTCGGTTAAACAACAACGCATTTGCTCCGTTGTCAAAATTACACCCATTGCTGTTAAAGTTTTGGAAAGCTGTAGCGATACCATTACTTCGACATCTTCTGAATTGGGTTTATCTTCACCCTGAAGAAGTTTAGATTCAGTTTTCCAGCATACATCCAGTAATCGGCTTCCAACACTTGCCAGCGTCTTTAAAACGAGTAGAGGGATTTTGCTAAAAGCGATCGCTCTGCCAACGACTTTTTGAGCAGTCAATCCCTCCTCATCCATCTGCCTCTGAATTTCTACTCCTACAGCTTGATCGTGGATGGGTGGTATATGAGCATAACGATTCCCATCAGGCAAACTACGCGCGAAGCTCGCCGGACGGAATCTTCCGCCCGGCAGACTTCGCCAAATCGAGGACACCCCCTCGATACGGACTACAACTTGTTGTTGTTCAAGTATTAATTTATTAACAACAACAATCTTGTTGTTTGGGTCCGTCTCGCGGTAGTCCGTGTTTTTCAATTCTGGTGGTAGGCTTTGTATCCAGTCTAAGCTTACAAGTTGGGTACTAACATCAAGTTCAAATGTGGGTTTTTCCCATAGGGCATCCGTTCCCGCGCTATGTGCAGGGGAATCAGTCAAATAGTTATTCCATACCAAGAAGTGCATAAGCTAATTTTACTGGCAACTACTTTGAATTAGACTCGTTCCAACTTAAAGTTGGGTACAGTCAGGTACCCAGCTTAGGTGATTTCCGAGAATAAATTTACCTCCGTCAGCGTTTGACAATGCCAAACGCCGACAGCAGATAATTGAGAGTCTGGTAATTTCTTAACCAGAAATCACCTTAAAGCGCCGAAGTTTACACAACTAAAGACTACAGCCATTTTTGCACCCCGGTAAGATTCTTGAACTGAACAGACTCGCTGATCACTACGGAGAATAAAAGCATGGAGCATGTGGTAACGAAACGGTTAATTATACGCCGTATGGCAGAGACAGATTTGCCAGATTTTCTGATATATCATAATCACCCTGAGATTTTGCGGTATATGCCTGTAGAACCACTTACTGAGGAGCAAGCAATGGGCTTTCTCACCCGACAAGCTGTAGTGGAAATTGACGATGTAAGCGGTTATATGGCCTTTGCCATTCAGCATATAGGCGACGCCAAAATGATTGGCGAGGTTGGCATTTACCTATCACCAAAAGCGCAAAGTAAGGGCGATATCGGGTGGTCACTTCACCCGAGTTATCAGGGGCATGGTTATGCAACAGAGGCGGCACAAGTATTACTCACCTATGCCTTTACACACCGCAAGTTGCACCGAATCACCTCGGGCTGCAACACACGTAATACAGCATCCTTTCGGCTTATGGAGCGTCTTGGTATGAGGCGTGAGGGGCATTTACGGCAAAGTAAATTCATCAAAGGCGAATGGCAGGACGAGTATATATACGCCTTATTGCATGACGAATGGCTTGCTCACCAGAGTGTCATCGCTGACGACTAGAAATCAACAAATGAAGTTATCAAACAATATCCAGGTCAAGTCTTCATAGCGGGACTTAAACAAAAAAGACCATAAAAATAATGTATAATTCTCTACCAGAAAAGGTTTCACGTCAAAGTAGCACTATTAAATCAGTAGAGAGCGATCGCCCGAAATTGGATCCACCTCACGCTCATCGCATTGCTCCCCCATTCCTTTGCTCACAGTCATACCTGTTTCCCGACTAACGCTCAACCAACTGCCCACACTTTTACCCGCTTTGTCAACAGATCTCGCTCTCCAAAGCTATGCTGCTATGGTGTAAGCATATTGCCAAGAAATAAATGCCCAGCAGTTCATTCTATATCTCTGGTCGTAGTCGCGAAGTCTGCCGGACAGAATCTTCTGGCAGGCTCGCTTTCCGGAGTACTCCATCCGGGCGGCAGCTTTGCGGGGGAGTACTCCTCCGCAAACGTGCCTTCAGACTTCGCTGCTGTAGCGTCTTCTGCAACTGAGCGCAATGTGATAAAGCCCAAAGGATTTCTGGAAATGCCGGAGAAATTGTAAAAAAATAGCCTCAGTCTAAAACAGGACTGGGGCAGATGATTTATATTGAATCACGATCTTGTACTCGTCATTTAAGCTAGGCTAAATCCAGTATATTGTCGCTTATAGGGAGCAATGAGACCCAGAACAATGTCTTCTCTTAGAACCCCCAACGAAACGAGTTCCTCAGCTAAATCTGCTTCAGTCAAGTTTTGTTGAATCCAAATCTTGCCATCTTTGATGTCAAAATGGATGATGCACCGATATATTCGGTCAAGCTGCCTCCACCCTACGTTCATCCATTGATAATGATCTCGCTCTGTATCGAATATTAGTTGAACCTCCATATCACTATTGGATGTGTTGTCAGCATATTTTGTGAGTAGACTTTGAATACATTGCCGATACTGTTCTACTTTTGCCATTGCACAATTACCTTTTCAACGGGATCATATACAATCAGTAATACTTGATAACGTTGCACTGCCACCTGAGTAAACTCAAGCTGGAAAAATGTTTTGTATATATCTAACGGCACTGCAACATATAGGGTGCGCTCAGGGTGAACAACTTCAAGCGCCAGTCGATAGCTGAGAAATTGTCCTAGTGCGGAATAAAATTCAGTAATGGCAGACGATCTTAGAAAACTCTTGATCTCGACTGCAATTTTATCAGCTTGCCTCTGAGCAGCAATTACCCTTTCTGCACCCAAATCGATTTGAAAGTTCACATCTCCAAACTCTACCTTTAACGGATCGTCTGTGATAGTCCACTGCTCTTTTTGGAGTGCCTGTTTTACGGCTTCATGAAAGAGATCCGGGAGCTGACATTAACAGTTCCTTATAATTTATCAGTTGGTGGAAGTATGGGTTTTACGGAGGATAGATAAAAAATAGTACAATAAAGCTCTACCTGAATTAGGCTTTTCTGGCTCAAATTATACTTTTTTCCAGCTATCATTTTTATTTGATAGGTCAAACAACGAATGCGTAAGCAAATTTAACTACTTCTCCAGAAAAAATAACCGCTACAAGCTTGTAGCGGTTATAACGGCGGCAGTAATAGGGATTAAGCTACGTACTGATGATGACCAAGGATGCCCTTGTATTCCCAGATGTCAGGGTAGCCCTTCTCCTCGTTGCCTGGATATTGTGTTCCTAGCCAGCAAGCGATGTGGTCGCTGTTCCACCAGAAGCTGCCGTCAGATCGGCGACTAATGTTGGTTTCTAAGCACCATTCGGTTCTGAGTGTTACCCCATAGTGGTTCAATTGCAGTGCGGGAGAGAAGCAGTTGCCACTAGCTGTGGAGAACCAGATACCAAGTAAACGAAAGTGAATTGTCATGGCTGACTCCAGAGTTGAGGTTTTCACTGTATTTGGGCGTAGCCAACCAAGAATGGGAGCCGCCAGTCGCAATGTTGGTGTGGTAGGCTCCAGAACCCACCCAAAAAAACAAACACCCCTTTGAAAGAGTGTTTGTTGTGGTTTACGGGCATTTCAGCAATTAGAATGGGATATCGTCTGCGTCTACGGTACTCAAGCGTCCTTTACCGTTGCTAGTAGCTGCTCCAGCACCAACCAACTGCCTGTCTTCTCGGGATTGGGTTTTCTTTGCGGGTGTAACCGTCTGAGTTAGAGTGGGAGCTTCAGATTCGACAACGGTAGCAGTGGGGATAAAGCTGCGAATAACCAGAGTTGCAAGCTTACTCTTATACGTGCCATTATCAATTGTTCTTAAGTCCAAGTAGCCGATCGCTACTCCTGCAGTCTGCTGTTCCGAAATACTCATCGCGGGTGCGCCCTTTGCCCTGTAAGCAAGGTTTTCTTCAACGACACCATCTTTTGAATAATGGCTAAATGAGCAATATCCCGACACGATTTTTACTCCCTGGGAATCAAAGGATTCGTTGATTGAGGAAATACGGATGGTTTGAGTTGAGTTAATCATGATACTTTATGATGAATTTTCATTTATATTGCGCAAGAGCGCTCTAAACAATAAGCACCCCACTAGTCATGTTGAGTGACTGTGAAAGGCTTAATATTTGAGTGGTTTAATAATTTTCGACTTCAGCATTACTGCTAGATTCAGTCGATTTACGAGAACTGCTAATGAGTTCCAAATTACTGACTTTAACGATTGGTTTTTCCCTTAACTCGCCAGTATTTTTGTCTGTCCACTTGTCTAAAACCAGTTCCCCGGTTACTGCAACTGTCGAGCCTTGAAGCACCCAGTCTGCGGCAACTTGGGCAATGTTTCCCCAAAGTTCTAAATCGAACCATAACGGGGATTCACTTTTGTATGGTGGTTGGAGCGTCAATGCTGTCTCTACCAATGGTATAAATGATGATTTCTTCTACGGTGGCAATAGTGGGTTCTTTCACCACAGTTATCCTATGTTTTGAAGCTACTTTTCTGACTGAGAACTTTGCACCTGCTATACGGAGTCTATTCGCTAAGTCGTTGAGTATACCAAACTCGACGTCAAAATGGGGGTGTTGATTGATTAAGGCGCTCATGATTTTATCCTCGATATTTCATGTGCAAGCGCCTTGGCGCGAAATCAATAGTTTAATTAATCCGATTTGACCCAATCGGTAGGGCAATTCAAGTACCAATAGATCCTTCACAACCGGGTACACAGTTTCCAACTAATCCGATTTGACCCAATCGGTAGGGAGTTCGTCTGGCAGCCCTTACCCAGTATAGGTTTCAGCCGCCAAATCGACGCATCTCAAAAAACGATGCTCCGAGCGAGCCAAAATAGAGCAAAACACAACACTCAAAGCCTTACCACGTATACCATCGACGCATCTCAACGGAAAATATAGGGTTGAGCGCGTTTTGGTGAGATGCGTCGATAGACATGTTACAAAACCTCCTTTATTCTCTAAAACCTATAAGATAAAGTACTTTATAGTGATAATCGGAGTTTAACTTTAATCAATAGTTAACACACTTTTTTCAAATTCTCCTGAAGTTAGCGTATATCTTAACACTTCCCAACCGTCTTCACCGTTGATTAATTCCCAGAGCTTGCTCCCGATTTCGTTTGCTGTATGAGCATTGTAGTAGGAGCGATCGCTCTTTATATATTGTGAGCGTGATCGCTCCCACTGGTCTAGTCCATTGGCTTTATACTTTCATGCGCCAACGGCAACGGCGCACATCCCGGTATTTAAGCCAAAATTGCTTGCAACTTAAGGGACAATAGTGGTGATGGTGCAAAGCCTCAACAACTCTAATTTCTGTATAGTAGGCAGTCGCTGAGCGGTAATACTTAGATTTAGTAACTTTTATGACAACAGGGGGAAGTGTCAAAAATGTTTGGTAATATTGGTCCGGTAGGAGCTAAAAATCTCTCTCTTAACTTAGAGGAACTTGTTCAGAAATATCAGGTGAAAATTAAAGGTTTGATTCATGTTGGCGCTCATTATGGACAAGAATATGAAATTTACCAAAAATTAGGCATAGTTAACCTAATTTTCTTTGAGCCGCTTTCCCAAAACTTTGAAATTCTCCAAACATATGTGGGCGAGAAAGCAAAGCTGTTTCAGCTCGCCTTGGGCAATGAAAATAAGAAAGTCAAAATGTATATTGAAAGTGCCAATAATGGCATGTCATCCTCCATCTTAAAACCCCAGAAACATTTAGAACAATATCCTCAGATTGTTTTTGACACTGAAGAAATTGTCGAAATGGTCAGACTTGACGATTTCTTGTCCGAAAAAGAAAACTATAATTTCCTCACTATTGACGTTCAAGGCTACGAACTAGAAGTCTTGAAAGGTAGTCGGGAAACCCTCACCAGTATATCTGGGATTCTCACGGAGGTAAATCGAGATGAACTATACGAAAATTGCGTCCAAGTTGAGCAATTAGACGATTACTTGGAACATTTTGATTTTCACAGAGTTGAAACTAATTGGGAAGGGGGAACTTGGGGAGATGCTTTTTATCTCAAAAATGCAATTTTACACTGACTTTCGGCTCCCATCCTACGAACAGCTTGGTCAAAGTTAGTGGCAGCTTGATTTGTCGCCGTGACGACCCATTCATTTTCCACTACTTTATAAATCCGGGGGCTTGGACCCGTTATGGGCAAGGCAGGGCAGAAGGCATTCAATTGTCGGTATATTCATAACATCGCCTTCTGTCGAATGGGGAAATCGCTGCCGACACCAGGCAATAGCTGTGGAGGAAATATCAAAGGCTGTTACTTCAAACCCCCGCTTTGCTAAAGCTTCTGCATCATCTCCCAAGCCACAGCCAATTACCAGTGCCTTTAGCCCTTGACCAAATAGTGCCTGAGTAGTCAACCAATCTTGCAGATAGGGGTGGGGGGCTAATTTTGCCCAGGGGATCTGCGCTGCATCACCTTTAGCTTCAGTATATAAAACTTCAAACCATGCAGATGGCTCTGATTTTCGTAAAGCTTGTGTAGCTAACTGTTTAATATGAAGTCGTAAATGTTCTGGTTGTTGTTCAAACATAAAAATCAATCCTACCCCTCAGACAAACAGTGCCAACCCCCTAGGGAATTAAAACCTAGTTTTTCTCTTCAATTATGTACGTCGATTCAGAGACTTGCACCTGGAGACACCAGCCGAACTATTTCCATTTTACCAACATTTTATCTCACCTTCCGCGAAACCGTAACATCAAGCAATGACTGTCCAGATCTGTAGTGGAAGCCCGGTTTTTTCCAACCGTGAGAGTTGCACGGTTTTTGGCGAAGTCTGTGAGGCGGAAACTTCCGTTGCGCGGGCTTCGCGCGAAGTCTCGGGGAAAGAATCTTCTTTCCCCAGAGCTTCGCGATTTTTTAGGGCTTCAATCACCAGCTCGTATTTTGAACTCAAAATACGAGCTGGTGTGTTCAAAGCCGAACTTCCTTTGAATAGCTTTGATTTGCTCATCAGTTAACTTTTCAGACTTCGCAATCGCCCATAACCGCTTTTGTTGCCCTTCAGTAATCGTTGAGGGGACTCCAGCAACAGCATTTAAAAATCCTGTTTCTTTGGGTTTTGGTCCAGATTCGCTTCTTGCCCCCACTTGGATTTTATATTGTTCAGATAAACGTCTCACCTCACCCGCTTTTTCGTCATCCAGTTCTTTCATCCGATCCCAAAGGTAGCGGATGAAAGAACTTTGGTTATCCAGATACCGACCAACACCCCATTGCTCTCCAGCGTTTTTGATTCCTTCTGCCATCAAACGATCAGGGGCAGAACCCCGAGTCATTTCATTGCCTTTGTTGCTCATGCCTTTGTTGCTCAAGACCGACAAAGGAACGGATGCTATAGCCTCTTTTCTCACCCCTAGAATTGTGATTCCGCAACGACAAATGGCGTCGTTGTTGAGGTACTAAATCTCTGAATAATCTATGATCCAATCAGGATGAACATCATCTAAGCGATCACGTACCAACTGCCACGATATAAAAACCCATTTCTTATTACTGCTTTACGTTGGGCTTCTCTCTTCGGTGGTGGCGTTTCTAGCTTGGAATAAGGCGATCACCCTAATTGGACCTTCCCGCACGGCTTTAATCTATTACCTAATTCCGGTCTTCAGTGGTATTGCTGCGTGGCTTCTTCTAGGTGAAAAAATCACTCGGGTGCATATCTTCAGCATGTTGCTGATCATCTTCGGCATTATCATTACTAACCGCACGGAACCTGTCTTTGCTGAAAGAAGGAGCAGAAAGAAGGAATAGACATTCTCCATCTAATCTCAAACTACCAAGGTAAGCGCATCTAATTTTATAGCTCTCGATACAGACAAAAAGCTTAAAACTCTATCTAAATATCGATTTTTCATTCAAAATAGGACGAATTGTCGTAAATGATTGAAAAAACATGAGTCACATAGCTTTTTCTGTTTTTTATTCACACAAAAGTGCAAATGTCAATCCCTCCTGAACTCAGCGCGGTAATTTTGAACTTAATTTGTGTTTTGGGGTTCACCCAAAACTACCGTGTCAATAGGGTTTGAGATGCGCTTACCCTGGCATAGTGTATTTATTTTGGGCTGGCAAGTAGGTCAATAGAGTTTACCTGTTCTCAAGTATGTAGAAAAGAGTAATAATTTGGATAAATTTAAATGGTCATCAGGCATCATTTGAACACAACAGTTTCCCGAAATAGTGCCTCTTTAATATACATATTGTATAAAAGAAGCGTTGAGCAGCCAAAGCAAATAGCTTTAACATTTCTTAAGGAAGGAAAAACAGTATCTTCTAGCTTAACTTACCAAGAATTAGATCTCAAGGCTCGGGCGATCGCAGGCTATTTACAGTCCTTGGATGCCACCAATGAACGAGTCTTACTGCTGTATCCGCCGGGTTTGGAGTTTATCAGTGCCTTTTTTGGATGTCTGTACGCTGGTGCGATCGCAGTTCCTATATATCCACCACGAGGTAAGCAACGCCTGCCTCGCTTACAAGCGATCGCATCAGATGCACAAGCAACTTTGGCGCTCACTACCAGATCTGTGTTCGCTAACATGGCACAAAGCTTCAATGAAGTTCCATTAGCAACTGTGCAATGCATAGTTACTGATGATCTAACTTACAATGCCGATAAGTGGTTTTTACCTGAAATCACTAACAGATCACTAGCATTTCTACAGTACACTTCTGGTTCCACAGGCAAACCGAAAGGGGTGATGGTGAGTCATGGCAATTTACTGCACAATTTAGCTTTACTTGAAAAATATTTTCAGCACACGCCTGACAGTAAAGGTGTAATGTGGCTTCCTCTTTACCATGATATGGGGTTGATTGCTGGAGTGCTCCAGTTTATATATAGTGGTCTTTCGGTGACACTAATGTCGCCAGATACATTCTTCATGAACCCTTTTGTGTGGCTAAAAGCTATTTCCGATTGTAAAGCAACAACTAGCGGTGCACCCAATTTTGCTTATGACCTGTGTGTTGACAAAATTACTCCCGAACAACGGACACACCTTGATTTAAGTAGTTGGGATCTTGCTTTCAACGGTTCTGAACCTGTGCGTGCGGAAACTATTGAGAGATTTTCAGCAACCTTTGCAGATTGCGGCTTTAAAAGAAGCGCTTTTTATCCCTGCTATGGAATGGCTGAAGCAACCTTAATCGTGTCTGGGGGATTGAAAAAAGAGCCACCAGTTATTCGCTATGTAAACCGTGCAGAGTTGAAGCAAAACCTGGTAGTTTCTGCTACGAGTGACCAAGAGTCTGCTAAGGCAATTGTTGGTATTGGTAAGAGCTGGTTAGACCAAAAAATTGTGATTGCAGACCTGGAATCGTTGACTCTGTGTCCGGATGGACTTGTAGGAGAGATTTGGGTTTGTGGACCGAGTGTCGCAGGTGGCTATTGGAGAAAACCGCAGGAGACTCTACAGACTTTTGATGCTTATCTTGTAGATACGGGAGAAGGACCGTTTCTACGTACTGGAGACTTAGGATTTTTGCTCTGCGGGGAGTTATTTGTCACGGGTCGCATTAAAGATGTCATTATTATCCGGGGGAAAAATCATTATCCTCAGGATATTGAACTAACAGTCCAGAAGAGCCATCCAGCTTTGCGGTATAGTTGCTCTGCAGCATTTTCAGTGGAAGAAGACGGCGTTGAACGTCTAGTCATTGTTCAAGAGGTGGAACGGAGTTATTTACGATCCTTAGATGTAATGGAGGTGACTAAAGCCATTCGTCAAGCAGTGTCCGAACAGCACCAGCTCAAAATTGATGCTGTTTTGCTACTGAAGACGGCGACTATCCCAAAAACTTCGAGTGGTAAAATTCAACGCCATGCCTGTCGGGCTGGTTTTCTGGATGGAAGTTTAAATGTTGTGGGAGATTGGACAGCAAATTTTCAACAAACAGATTGACTACAACTCCAAAGTAGAAGACAGAGGTAAACAAATGCAAACTTCAGCAGATCGACAGCCATTTTCAGATAAGAATGAGTCCCAAACCGAGCCAAAATCGTTAACGCCAGTTTTTACAAAAGAAGCGATTGAAACAAAGCTTATTTCTGAACTGAGTCAGTACTTGAGAGTGTACCCAGATGAAATAAATATTCGGGAGCCTTTCACCGCATACAGCTTAGACTCGTCGGTAGCACTCGACCTGACGGGTGAATTGTCAAGATGGATTGGTTGTGAACTTGAACCTAATCTTTTGTGGGAGTATCCCAACATCGAAGCGCTGACGCAATATTTAGCAGCAAAATGTCAGTAATTGCCATAAACAACCTATACAAAGCTTGAACAAATGAATTCAATGTCTCAAATTACCAATACGAACAAAGACGTTGCTAGTACTGACAAAATAAAAAAATTAGCGGTAGCAGAAGCATTTCCATTCAATCCTTTCGATCCAGAGTTTCACACCGATCCTTATCCAACCTACAACTGCCTCCGCTCCTGCGAACCCATACACCGATTCAAAAGCTTTACAGGTGGTAATGAGTGGTTACTCACACGCTTTGCTGACGTGAAGGCAGTCCTGAACGATTCTCGTTTTGTCGTTGATGATCTACCAAAGCGTCTAAAAGATAAGAGCTTTTACCTCAAACAGGAAGGAGATTTTAATACACTAACACAAACTATTAGTAAATGGCTATTTTTTTTAGATCCACCCGAGCATACCCGGTTGCGAGGGGTGCTGAGCAAAGCCTTCGCTGCTAATACGCTGGAGTCAATGCGACCCCAGATTCAGAAGATTGTAGATGGGTTGCTTGGCAAAGTTCAGGAAGCTGGCAGCATGGATGTGATTGCCGATCTTGCCTGTCCACTGCCTGCAATTGTGACTGCCAGTATCCTGGGTGTGCCAACTGAGCAGCACAGCGAGCTAACGCAATGGGCACATGACCTGTTTTACGTGTTTGACCAGCCAATATCACTTAAAGATTATGAGTATTTGAATAAAGTAGCTCTGGAGTTTAGAGAATATTTCAGTAGCCTGATTGCCGAAAGAGAAAAAAAGCCACTTGAAGACCTACTTAGCTATCTGATCGCAGCTAAAAGCCAAGGTGGCAAGCTCAGCGAGGACGAAATATTGGCTAGCTGCGCGATGTTGTTTAGTGTTGGTCAACAAACTACGGAAAATTTGATCGGCAACGGTGTACTTGCCTTATTGCATCACCCCCAGCAAATGCAAAAGCTCAAAGCGCAACCAACAATCATCTCAAGCGCTATTGAAGAACTGCTGCGTTATGACAGCCCAGTGCAACTCATTAGCCGATTAGCAATTGAAGATGTAGAAATAGGTGGTGAGACAATTCGAGCAGGTGAGCGGATCGTTGTCTGCCTGGGAGCTGCCAATCGAGATCCAGCGCAATTTCCTGATCCTGATCGCCTCTCACTCACTCGTCAGCACTACAGTTTGCCGTTTGGATCTGGCATCCACTATTGCCTAGGTGCTATGCAAGCACGCATCCTAGGTCAAATTGCTATCAATACGATCGTTCAACGGTGGGACCTGAAGCTGAATACAAATAAGCTGGAGTGGAGAAAGAACGCCAGTTTACGCGGATTGAAAGCTCTCCCAGTGACTTTCAATGCCTGACAGCAATTTTCAGGTAATTCAACCACAGACTAAGGTATGAGGAAACTACACGACAGAACGTGTTAAATTTTACTCAAATCATTTTTCTTAAATTTTCGTTACATACTATAAATTTTTCCGCAGACTTACTTATATGAATCAGTCTAAATTAATTGATAAATCAGCAATAGCTATTATCGGAATGGTGGGTCGCTTTCCTGGAGCAAAAAATCTTGATGAATTTTGGCATAATCTTCAGAATGGGATAGAATCTGTTTCCAGGTTTTCCGATCAGGAACTCTTATCTACAGGCATAGACCCTAACTTGTTGAACCAACCCAATTACGTTAAAGCCAACGCTGTTTTGTCAGATGTCGAACTTTTTGATGCTTCTTTTTTTGGTTTCACTCCTAAAGAAGCCGCTTTAACAGATCCACAATATCGGATTTTTCTAGAATGTGCATGGGAAGCGATTGAGAGTGCTGGCTACGATCTGGAAACTTACGGGGGTGCAATTGGAGTTTATGCAGGTTCCTTCATAGGTACATACCTGCTTAATAACCTCTATTCCAACTTCGATACCTCAGTTATTCAACACTTTCCAACTCGCTGGCAAGAGAGGTTTGCCAGCATTCCAGATACTCTAACAACGCGGGTTTCTTACAAGTTGAACCTGAATGGTCCTTCGCTCAATGTTCAAACTGCTTGTTCGACTTCACTAGTAGCTGTTGATCTAGCTGTCAAAAGTTTGCAAAAAGGCGAATGTGACATGGCATTAGCTGGAGGTATTTCTATTCGGATTCCTCAAAAAATTGGTTATTTATATCAACAAGGAATGGCTTTTTCTTCGGATGGTCATTGCCGCTCTTTTGATGCAAAGGCAAATGGAACAATTTACGGTGACGGTGTAGGAATTGTTGTCTTGAAGCGGCTAAAAGAAGCAGTTGCCGATGGGGACTGCATCCATGCTATCATCAGAAGTTCAACTATTAATAATGATGGTTTTACAAAGACAAGCTTTACAGCACCAAGTGCTGATGGTCAAGCGGCAGTAATTTCTAAGGCACATGAACTTGCCGGAATGGATCTAGAAACTATTACTTATATAGAAGCTCATGGCACCGGAACAACTCTTGGCGATCCAGTTGAAATTGAAGGTTTAGCAAAAGCTTTCAGAACTAAAACACAAAAAAATGGCTTCTGTGCGATTGGTTCGGTTAAAACAAATATTGGGCATCTCGTTCAGGCGAGTGGTGTAGCGGGTCTGATTAAGACTGTCCTCGCTCTTAAACATAAATTAATACCGCCCAGTTTGCACTTTGAACAACCATTACCGAATATTGACTTTGCTAATAGTCCTTTTTATGTCAATACTAAGCTGTCGGAATGGAAAACCAACGGTACTCCCCGACGTGCTGGGGTTAACTCCTTTGGCGTTGGTGGCACTAATGCTCATGTAATTCTGGAAGAAGCACCTTCGGAAAACGACGAGCAAAAAGTTACTGAGGAAATTAATCCCTCTTTCCAGCGTCCGTTACATCTTCTGACTCTATCAGCAAAGACTGAGAAAGCGCTGCAAGAATTAGCACAACGGTATCAAGAGTTTTTGCACCAGAATCCGACAATAACCCTTGCAAATGCTTGCTTTACTGCTAATACCGGGCGCACCCATTTTAACTACCGCTTAGCAGTAGTGTCTGAATCTATCGTACAGTTGCTTGAGCAACTTGGTGCTTTTGCTGCTGGGGAAGAAAGAATTGGACTGGTAAGCAAACAAGTAAGTAGTCAGAAATCTTCAAAAATAGCGTTTTTATTCACGGGTCAAGGTTCCCAGCATATTAACATGGGACGACAACTCTACGAGACTCAGCCTACCTTCCGCAAATGTCTTGAGCGCTGTGATGAAATTCTGTATTCTTACTTAGAGAAACCCCTGCTTGAGATCTTATATCCACAATCAGAAGAAACTTCACCCATAAACGAAACAGCATATACCCAAAGCGCTTTATTTGCCTTGGAATATGCTCTATTCCAGTTGTGGAAGTCTTGGGGAATAGAGCCTGATGTCGTTATGGGTCATAGTGTTGGCGAATATGTAGCTGCTGTAAGTGCAGGGGTATTCAGTCTCGAAGATGGTCTGAGGCTGATTGCGGCTCGCGGACGCTTAATGCAAGCTCTACCGCCTGAGGGCAAGATGGTATCCCTGTTGGCTTCCGAAGCACAGGTGCTAGCTGCAATTCAACCCTACACTGAAGTTGTCGCGATCGCTGCTGTCAACGGTCAAGAGAGCATCGTCATATCCGGTCGCTGCCAAGCTATAGAAAATGTCTGTGCTACCTTAGAAGCTCAAGGGGTAAAGATCAAAACCTTACAAGTTTCCCATGCGTTTCATTCTCCCTTAATGGAACCAATGCTAGCAGAATTTGCACAAGTCGCCAAAACGATTGCTTACTCGGAACCCCAAATAAAATTAATTTCCAATATTACAGGAAAACAAGCCACCTCTGAAATAGCAACCCCAGAATATTGGTGCGGTCATGTAGTGCAACCGATAAAATTTGCAGCAAGCATGGAAACGCTTTATCAACAAGGTTATGAAGTGTTTGTGGAAATAGGACCAAAGCCAATCTTGTTGGGAATGGGTCGTCAGTGCATCCCGCAAACCGAGCTAGAAGCTAATCTATCACGTCTATGGCTTCCCAGTTTACGTCAAGACCAGCAAGACTGGCAGCAAATCCTCCAGACTTTAGCCGAAATACATGTGCGGGGAGTTAAGGTTGATTGGTCGGGCTTTGACCGGGATTATGCTCGGCGTAAGGTAGTATTACCAACTTATCCCTTCCAGCGACAGCGTTATTGGATTGAACCGACTGCAAAACACTTAATTCCTAGCTTGGAAACAGAAAGTTCCGAACAACAACATTGCTTACTGGGTAAACGACTTCGATTGCCATTTTCTCAAGAAATTCGCTTTGAATCCCAATTCAGCCTTGAGTCGCCGACCTACCTAAATGACCATAAACTATATGGAATTGTCGTAGTTCCTGTAGCCTCCCATATTTCGATGGTTTTGTCGGCAGTTAAAGAGGTTTTTGGCACTGAACACTGCGAAATCGAGGATCTTTGGATTCCACAACCCCTTGTCATATCTGACAAGCATATTAGTCAGCTCGTTCAATTAATTTTGATGCCCCAGTCTGGAGAAACTTCTTTCAAATTAATTAGTCTTAAGGAAAAAGAAGATCCAAATGAACCATTAGCTTGGATGATACATGCAACTGGAAAAGTCCGTCTTTCTTCTCAAGAAAGAGAATTTTCACAAACCAACGCAGTGAGAAGGCAAGAAATTCAGCAGCGAGGGGGGTCAGAAATTCCAGGTGAACAATTTTACTCAATTTTTGCTCAAATCGGTTACAACTGGGAATCCTCATTTAAATGGATAAAGACGATCTGGCGTGGAGAGGACGAGGCGTTAGGAAAAATGCAGCCTCCTCCATTACCGGACGAGGCTTTTAACACATATTTGCTTTATCCGGGTTTGATTGATTCGTGTTTTCAGCTGTTAGCTTGTTGCTCGCTAGAAGAAAGAATAAACAGCGATTCCATTTATGTACCATTTCAAATAACAAGTTTCAAATTTTATAAGAGTCCTAGCAGTTTGACTCAGCTATGGGCTTATGCTCGCAAACGTAACCAAGACAGCTCGAATGATCGGAGCTTAATTGGAGATATCAGTCTGTTCGACGAGCAAGGACAGCTAATTGCAGAAATCAGTGGCCATCAGTCCCAGAAAGCGAGTAGACAAGTGCTGTTACGCAGTCTCCAACAGGAAAATTTCGGGGACTGGTTGTACGAGTTCACATGGCAATCAAAGGTTAAAGAAAGCACTCTGGAGCCGTTACTGACGGAGGAACCAGGCAGTTGGCTAATTTTTGCCGATTCGGTCGGTCTGGGATTGAAGTTAGTTGAACTCCTCAAAGACCGTGGTGCTGACTGCGTTCTCGTCTATCCCGGCTCAACTTACGAACGTACCGACGAAGAGCATTACCGCATCAACCCGTCCAATTCAGAAGAATTCCAGCATTTGTTAAAGGATATTACAGGTGAGCATCGACCTTGTTACCGTGGAATCGTTCACCTGTGGAGTCTGGAAGAGAACCAAGGAAATTCCCTAAACGCTCTACAAAATGCCCAGGTCTTGGGTTGTGCTAGTGTGCTGCATTTAGTGCAAGCAATAGTCAAAGCGGGATGGTCAGATCGCCCTCGTCTATGGCTGGTTACTCAGGGAACCCAGGCGATCGCTACTGTTTCCGTTCCCTTACAAGTGCAACAAGCTTCTTTGTGGGGGCTGGGTCGGGTTATTACGATGGAGCATCCAGAACTGCATTGCACCTGTTTGGACTTACCGCCCTCAGTCGAAGCGAACGAACACCACTCCCTGCTCGAAGAGCTTTGGTTCCCAGATTTAGAAAACCAAATTGCGTATCGGCAAGGAATTCGTTACGTTGCCAGACTGGTGCGACGGGCTGCTCCTAAAGTCGGGGTTGCGAAACTTCTACCTTCCCAAAACCCTCTTCAAGTCCGAATATCCAGTTATGGAAGTTTAGACAATCTCACATTAGTACCAATGCAGCGTCAATCTCCTTCCAGGGGAGAGGTAGAAATTCAAGTCTGCGCTGCTGGACTCAATTTCCGAGATGTGCTGAATGCTTTGGGAATGCTCAAAGAATATTACGCCAAGCATTTGGGTATTTCGTCCGGTGCTGATATGACCTTTGGGTTTGAGTGCGCTGGAAAGATAGTGGCAGTCGGGGAGGACATTGAAAGTTATCAGGTAGGCGATAAAGTGATGGCCGTCATGGTCCATCACAATGCTTTAGGAAGTTTTGTCACGCTTCCAGCTGCGTTGGTCGTACCGCAGCCAGAGAATTTATGTTTTGAAGAAGCAGCGACGCTCCCGCAAGCGTTTTTAACCGCTCACTACGGGTTGAACCATTTGGTGAAACTAAAATCGGGAGACAGAGTCTTGATCCATGCAGCTGCTGGCGGTGTGGGTCAAGCAGCAGTCCAGTTGGCTCAACGTGCAGGAGCAGAGGTTTTTGCCACCGCTTCTCCAAGTAAGTGGGAATTTCTCAAGTCAATCGGCGTGAAACATATCATGAATTCCCGCACCTTGGATTTTGCCGATGAGATCATGGACATTACTGGCGGACAAGGCGTAGACGTTGTTTTTAATAGCTTAAATGGCGACTTCATTACCAAGAGCTTTGAGGTGCTAGGGAAAAATGGTCGCTTTGTAGAAATTGGCAAAATTGGCATTTGGAATCACTTGCAGGTGCTTCAATTTCGACCAGACGTATCATATTTTCCGTTTGATTTGGGTGAGGTAAAGCGACAAAACCCAAAATTAATCTCCTCCATGTTTTGGGAACTGATGCACGAGTTCAAACAAGGTCGTCTCAAGCCGTTACCTTACAAAGTCTTTCCCGCATCCGAGGTGGCGAATGCATTCCGGTATATGGCGGGTGCCAAGCATATTGGCAAAATCGTAATTTCCATACCAGAGGTGGCTAAGGGTGTTGATCCACAGCAAGTTGCAATTCAAGAAAATGGCAGCTATCTAATCACAGGTGGTTTGGGAGCGCTAGGTCTGAAAGTGGCTCAGTGGATGGCAGAACAAGGAGCGCGGCACTTGGTTCTTATGAGTCGTCATGGAGTAACTCCCGAAGCACAGGAAGTACTTACTCAACTCGAACAAGCCAGAGTTCAGGTTAAGATTGCCAAAGCCGATGTTTCTAATCTTGAAGATGTATCTTGCATAATAGAGGAAATAAAGACAAGTATGCCTCCCTTACGAGGAGTTGTCCATGCAGCAGGAGTTCTCGATGACGGCGTATTATTACAGCTCGACTGGGAGCGCTTTACTGGTGTGATGGCTCCTAAGGTGGCTGGAACCTGGAACTTGCATACTTTGACTCGGAACTTACCCCTAAACTTTTTTGTCTGTTTTTCATCAATTACGGCGTTACTTGGTTCGCGCGGTCAAGGCAACTATGCGGCGGCTAATGCTTTTATGGATGCCCTAGTTCATTCTCGTCGGCAGGTGGGACTACCTGGATTGAGCATCAATTGGGGTTCCTGGGCAGATGGGGGAATGGCAGCTAGTTTAGCAAGTCGCCAGCAAATCCGTAGGGCTGCTCGGGGAATCAGCATGATTCCCCAGGATTTGGGACTACAGGTACTGGGAAATTTGATCAAACAAGATGCTATCCAGGTTGCAGTTCTGCGGCTTGATTGGTTGAAGTTTCTACAGCAATTTCCCAATGGTGCTTACCCTAGCTTATTCTCGGATTTAGCTCAAAAGGTTCAGCAACTAGAAACAGGCTCTCAACAGCACAGCAAACAAAGCGAATTGCTACATCAGTTAAATGAGGCTACTTGGGAAAAACGCCTAGACATTTTGATTGATTACCTCATTCAGCAAGTGAAGAAAGTTATTGGGTTAAATTCGATCAAAGAAATTGCGCTTGAGCAACCATTGAATGAGTTGGGTTTTGACTCTTTAGCCCTTGTAGAGTTCAGAACGTTATTGGAAAGTAGTTTGAAACTCATGTTGCCAGCCAAGATGCTGCTTGAAAATCCCACCATCGTTGAACTCGCCCAAAAGCTAGCTGAGCAATTGATTACTGAGGAATCCTCAAAATCAACAATTTCTTCAACTAAAAAAGCGACAATTGAAAACTTGGCTGTGGAATTACCTCAGGATCAGAAGCTAAAAGCATCGTCAAATTCTGCCTTAGTAGAGATTCAGCCAAGTGGTTCAAAGCATCCTTTTTTCTGCGTGCCTGGTCTTACAGGAAGTGCTCTCTCCCTCTATCGTTTGGCATTTAACCTTGATTCAGACCAGCCATTTTATGGTCTGCAAACACCAGGATTATATAATAAACCCAAGCTTTATAGCCGCATCGAAGATCTAGCTGCCCACTACATTGAAGTATTACAGACCGTTCAGCCACATGGTCCATACCTTATAGGAGGACATTCCTTTGGAAGTATAGTGGCTTTGGAGATGGTTCGGCAGATGCAAATTCAGGATCGCTTGGTGGCTTTACTCGCAATTTTTGACGCCCCAGCGCCGCATCCTAATCAGGCAATAAAGGTTAATTATGATGACACTCAATATATGATAAAATTTGCTAATTCGTTCGAGCATTTCTATGGAAAAAAACAGGAGGTATCTTACAACGACCTGGCTCTTCTCCCTCTGGACAAGCAATTGAATTACTTAGTCGAGCGATTGAAAATATCCAAAGCTGTACCTTTAGGAACGAAAATAGAACACATTGGCAACTTACTGCAAGTTTACAAGGCTAACCTTCAAGCTATAGCTCATTATCTGCCACCACAGCAAGCTTATCCAACTAGAATTGCCCTATTCCAAACTAGGGAACCTCAACCTATTATTTCTACTGGTTGGTTTACTAATGAAATTGTAACAGAGCCGAATCTGGGCTGGAGCCATTTTTCTAATGAACCAGTAGAGCACTATTTTGTTCCTGGCAACCACATCACAATGATGGTTGAACCTAACGTCAAAATTCTAGCCAAATATCTACAAGTTAGCCTTAGAGACCATTTATAAAATAAATCTTTAGACGGTTAGACGACGTAGCATAATACGAGTCATAACGGCGTATAGAACCCATTTGATATCTTTTAGGCAGTCAAGTAAAATCAGCAGAAATTAGGTATATTTAAGCAGGTCAGGGTTGAAAATGGGGTATTCAAGCGATTTGACAGACGAAGAGTGGGAAATAATTGAGCCATTATTACCGACTAATACCAATTTAATGTGAAGCTGCATAGAAAAGAGCTTCTAAGATAAAGTTATAAGAACAGACAGACATCACTTGTTCAAGAGTGAGTTGGTCAAACAACTCTTGAATGCGATCACGTAAAGCTTGTAGACAAGAGAAAAGTTCATTTTTGAGTGGTTGTTTAAGTAACTGCCAAAGTCTCTCAATTGGATTGAGTTCAGGGGCATGAGGTGGCTGAAGCAGAGGAATAATATTCTCCGGCCAACGAATCGCTGAACTTGTATGAGCAGGTGCTTGGTCAATCTGTAAAATTGCATAATCCTCGCCTAACTGCTGGGAGAACCAGTCCAAAAACTCTTGAAAATAGTCCCCATTGAGTTGGGGGTACTCATGAAGAAAATGGTCTCCCGTCAAAGGTTCAATTGCGCCATAGACCCAAAAATTATCCCGTCCCCATTTTACGGATACGGTTGGTTTTACCCCCGGAGCAGTAATCACTTTACCTGTCAAAGTCTTCATCCCAACTCTAGTTTCGTCTTGGCACAGGTAGCGGACGCGCTTCCCTTGTGCCAGCAGAGTCTCTAAGCTCAGTAGTATAGTACCGAGTTTTTTTTTAAGCTCTGTACTACGTCTTCATCTTGCTTGTAGCTCTTGGGACGTGAAACTTTCAGCTTTGCTCCAAATCGATATCTTACCCACCCGTAGACCGTCCCATACTCTATCTTTTCCCCATACTTGTTTTCCAACCACTCGACGATGGCACCGTAACCACTAAACCCTTTGCCCGTTTCCAACTCCTGTTTAAGTGCCGCGATCGCCTGAACACTCATTTTTCGGGTTGCTCCTGCCGCCTTCTTGATTTCTAATAGGCTAGACAGTCCCCCCAAACGGTATTTCTGTAACCACCGCGTGATCGTTGAGGTATCTCTCCCTAAGCGGAACCCAATTTCCTGCTGCTCATTGACTTGACCACTTTTTAGCCACCACAGCATCTGGAGTTTTTCCTTTTGGCTTCCTAACCTCGCTGTCTGTAGCCGTTTTTTTAATTCTTCTTCGCTTTCTGCGATCTCAACCTTGAATGGGCGGCTCATGGCTACTTAAAATTCTCCTGTTTGCAATTTCTCTATTATATGCAGCTTCATATTAAATTCAGTAAACCAAAAAGTTTTTCCTCCAAGGGCGATCACTAATAATTAGTTACGTGGTTCAAGTGCTATATGCTACTTTATTAATTAGTAATGCTTATCATGCTTTAAGCCGTTTCAAAAAATGAAATGATGAAAGTAGTGTGTAGCATATTGGCTAAAATCAATTGATTTCCTTATCAGAAAAATTGGCTCTAACAGACTCAGAAACGCTGGATGAGGTTCTTGAATGCTTGTCGGAAAATATTTCCATTGAAACCCAAGGAGCATGTGACCAAAAAACTTTGTTTGAGATTCTGGTTAAAGCAGCGAGCAGTCAAGATAGTATTGAGAATACAGCTAAAATCTTAAAGAAAATTCCAACAGCGAATGATATTAGATATCACCTCGATAAAATCAATAATTTTGAGGAATTAGAAGCCAAAATAAATCAAGCATTGAAAAGCAGAATACCGACGGGAATAATAAAAGGTTGTTTAAAGATTGCGATTGATTTAAATTTAATTCCCTACTATGGAAAACCAACAAATGAAGAATTACCATACATATATCGAAGCCAAGCTAAATCTGGTACTTGCTCATTTTATGCAAAGCTCGCCGGGGGAAGCTTCCCCCGGCAGACTTTGCGCCTTCGCTACCTTATATGTTCTTACTAAAGGAAAGCGTGTAACCC
>JAQYWP010000178.1 GCA_029379285.1 Rhizonema sp. PD38 | reverse complement strand
ACAATTAATGAGCTATTTTTTTCTATTGAACCCTTCAGTATTATTCTATCTACCCAAGATTTTTCTCCAGAATTCAGTGGTTCGCAAGAAATTACTTGAATATTTTGTTCAAATATTTGATTTAATTGAGTTCTGATTTCAGCAGGTAAAACATTATTCATTGTCTTCTCAATTTTTCCTATTTTCTTAAATTTTAGATTTTAACGGTAGTATGGGTAATCGTCGGGGCTGGCTACTAACATTTTTTCAGCAGCTGGTACACCCCGTTCAACCATCAAAAAGCTATCTCGAGCAGCCAATAGCCAAATTTAGGAAATAGCTACTTTCATAATGAAACACAAAGCATAATAAGGGGGTCTGTTATCGAAAGGTTGATTTCCACCAGTGTATTGAATGGAAATTCCGGTGTATCCTCGGTTAGTTCCTTTTCTATTGCTGTCATTAATATTATTTCTCGCATAGAGAGGAAGGGACGTAGGCTGGAGATCGCTGCTACTATCTCTCATTTCTATAGAATGACTGTGGCCAGGATCGGTAACTTCATGATTATGACTAGGCATTTGATCCTTGCTTAAGGTGATTGTTTCACAGCCTCCTGTAGCTTTAGGTAAGTATTTATTTCCTGCGCCAACTATAAATTTATCTCTTAAATCTGGTGTTCCTTTCTGCCCGTTACAGAGTACCCAACCAGCCGGGATATCTTCGGCTAATCCTGACCACATCAAGATCATCTTTGTAACAACAACCCCATCCCCCTCAAACTTCTTCGCTTTAACTGTCTCTACTACCTCAACATTTTTTGCTTTTACTGTCTCTGTTACGTGTAATTTGGTTTGAGGACTTATCGTACCAATACCGACATTGCCATTTTTATCCAACACCATTAAAGGATCTGATGGAGGATCTGATTTTGGTTTGTCTTGCTTGAAGAATTTCGCTACATAATCATCACCACTGTTGTCTACATCTGAGCGGAAGACAAGGTGACCCCAACTTCTAATTTCTCCTCCTCCATTCTCTGCACCGATAGTATCTAATCTCAGGTTCCCTCCCCGAATATGCAAGTTCTCTGCTGGTACTGTCGTCCCGATACCCACGTTTTTGTCTTCTTTTTTGTCTTTCTCAGGAGGTTGATCAAAAAATACCAAAGGCGTTTTCTCGATCGGGCAAATAAATTCCCCATCCTGATAATCTGACGACACGTATTGATAACGTAAATACAAGTTAGCCGTCCCCGTCGGGTGATCAGTAACAATTTTACTCAGCTTTACTACTAGAGTATCTTTAGCGGCTAACGACACATCGGCTGATTTAGGACTAAACGTCCACTCCAGCGTCCTGACTGTCGTTCCGACTTTAACTGGTGTTGGACCGGCGGTTTTCTCCCATTTGTCCTCAGGAATTGTTACTACTACATTATTAACTTGGTCTTCTGTCCCAAGTGCCCAAGGAACTGTATCGGCATTTCCTACTTCAAGGGCAATTACCAGTTGGGAGCGATTAGTTGCGTCAGAACTGTAGTTAAAGGTAATGGCTGACTCAGAGGTGTTCGTAATTCGTAATTTCAAGTTGCTCTCATGGTTATTTATATTGAGAACGCGATTAGAACTGAAAAATCCTACATAGAGGGGAATGTTAGCTTTTCCTTGTCGTTGAATCATTTCTAAAATCTCCGTAGCACTGTTGTTATAAGGATTGGAATCGCCGGGGGCTCTCGCGGTAACATTAATGATAGTGATGCCACCCCGTTTAAACTCCCAAGATAAAGTAACCTTTGTTTGGCTTGTTCTCACTGCGCGAGCGAGAGTTCCCATTACCCCATTGAGCATGAGTTCGAGCTCGCTCGTGTCATCAAGGGTAAACTCTTGCTGTTTCCAGAGAAGATAGAGAATCGTATCTCCTTCTACTTCCAGATCCCAGTCATCGCCCTCAACGGTAATCTTTTGTGGTTCCAGCAAGATTCCGGGGTTGAACTGCAGTTTAAAGTGATAATTGCTTGAACTTGCTGTCGTTGCGCCTGAGATCGGACGGATAACAATTTGTTTGGCATCTTTGATACCAATGTCGAGATGAAGGGAACTGGCTGTACTCGGATCGTCTCCTATCAACAAAGCGTCTTCTTCTCGTTCTCCTAGATCAGATTTGTCGTAGTAGAAGAGAAAGTCAAAGGGATCTTTTTTAATTGTTGCTTCTGTCATACGGTGTTCTCCTTAATCGAGTTGAACGGGTTTTTTGTCAAAGGGAGTCGGGAGTAGAGAAGAGTATGGAGTTAGACAGTGGTTGAAAATTGGTAATTTAATAATCGCCTATCTTCTTTTAGTGTCCAGAGAGCGAATAAGGAAACGCAGCATTCTCCCTAAAGTTTTGCACTCATTCACAATTGGGTTAACTGCTTGGTCAGTTGCGATCTTGACTCTAACTGCTAGCAACAGGTGAGTTTCTAATTCTTTGAGAGAACCTTGAGCGATTCTGAGAAATTGAATATACTCTTGTCCGTAACCTCCTGCAATATTGGCAGGGATTGAAACGACTGCTCTGCGAATCTGAGAAGTTATGCCGTACATTTCTTCTTTGGGAAATGTTTTAGTCACTGCATAACAAGCTTCAGCCAAATCCATGCCTTTCTGCCAGACTCGTAAATCCCTATAGGACTGAATTTCAGAATTGTCCATCTTTTTTCCCAACTCCCGACTCACCATCTTTTTTGCCAACTCCCAACTCCCTACTCCCCTTCCTCCACTGGCGTCAGTTGTAACCAGCCTTCGTAAAGTTCCTGGGGTGCCGAAAAAGCTGCTTTGATATTGACAGGTTTGATGGTACTCGTTTGCGACCAATTGTTACCGTTGAGAGATACCCACGACCATGCATATTCGGGGACTTCTGGCAAGGGTATGCAAATTTCTCCTTGATTCGACAAAACGGGAGTTGAGAGAAAATTAATTTCAATCGCCTGCAACGCTTCGTTATAATTCTCTGGGGGTAAGCCCAATTCTTGATTAGGCAAAATCCCAGAAGTGGCATGAATCATGCCTCGCGGGTCAATCAGCATCGTGACATATTGGGGTGGTGCGTCAACCGTCTGCTCGAAATACACCAAACCTTCTGCCTCGGTTTTAATCAAGTTATCCTTGACGATATCGCTTTGGGGTGCATAAAAAATGTTGTCTTCATACTCGTAATCTTCTCCTTGGTGAACTTCTCGCCAGTAGCCCACCAATCCGTCGTTGAGTTGCTGATAATCTCCTAGGCGGATCGGGAATTTGACAGAACCAAAGCCCTGAGTCGTTGGGTTTTCTTCAGTGATGCTGACACTCGGATCGCAAGCGGGAAGTCCTTGGACTTCTAAGTTAAACGTGGCTCGCACCACAGCGATGGGACGCCCAACCAACAACGCCAGACTGGGATGCTCGGCAAAGTTTTCCGGGTCGATAGTATCTAAGGAATTGATTAAGGTGGAAATGAAATCTTGCTGAAAATCCATTCCGCGATCAAGTAAATAATACACTACTTTTTGCAGGTGAACGTTGGCAAGTGTGGGACGCTGTTGTGAATTGCGGGATAAAGTGCTACCTGGAGCATCACGCCAGGTTCCAGCGCGATCAATTAATCCAAGCGCTTTACCGCGAACGTCATAAAATTGCAGATTGCTGTCGAGATTATTGGGTACGATCCAGCCACAGACAGGCGTAATGGCAGGCGCTGCAGTCATTTGTTCTTCATTTTGGCTGTCGGCAGTTATCCAGTGGAAGTTCAAGCGGGCGGGTTGTGCCAGACGGGGCGGCAATAATACCTGATAACTGGAATTGGGCGGTGTCATTTGGGTTGTCGTCACCACATCCGTATTCATTCCCGTTTCAACGATTTTCTTAAATTGCCCAAACGTATCTACCAACCACAGCGTGGTAATTTTCATCGCCCCACTGCGAATCGGATTGAAAATGTCTAGGTCAAGAATTTGGTATTGTAGGGAATTGCCCAATATCCAGCGCACCTGCTCGTGGAACAATTTGGTGGACTCCACGTCTTGCGTGGTTGCGAGGAGCGGGTCATCTATCTCTAGGTATAAAGTCGGTTGGTAAAGTAGCAGCGTATCGTTAAACCCGGCGATCGCCTGAGCTTGGTAGTCGAGACTCTGCATTTGTTCGTAAGCATAGAGAGCAACCCAGATGGGGTTTTGGGCTTTTTCGATCTCTGATTTAGCAGCAATGTCGCTCTGGCTTCTATACCAAGAAGCGATCGCTTGGAAATTCTGGCTGAGATAGTCCTGTGTTTGCCGATCTTCAGGAATATCGTTACCACTGTAATAAAGCGGGAGTAGTTGTTCGTTGAGATAAGTAGTCAGTCGCTCTTGAAGAATCAGTCCCGCCGAGGGAGTGAGGATGCTCATCCCGCTATAGGTATTAGCAGATTCGACAAAATTGCTTTCATGCCCTGCTTTGAGACTAAGGTCGATGGCGTTGAATTCTAAGCTGTAATTGTCGAGAATGACTTGGGGATCATAGTCTGCATTTGGATTGGGACGGCAGGGGAACACCTGAACCGCCCACTCCATCAAGAAAGGAGACCAAGGTTGTTGAGTCCAGCGATAAAAAGCGATCGCTTGTTCATCAGCTTGGGATGCTAAATTGTTAATTTTATTCTGAATGCTAGTTAGAGTTGCCTCTGGCAAAGTTCTTAGATTTAGAGTTGCGTTCAACAGATGGCAATCTAAACGCTCGTCACTCCGCAAGCGTCCATCTTTTCCATGCCGTACCGAAGCTTTTGCCGCGTCGCCTGCCAACAAAATGACCGGATCGTTTGCTTGCCAGTAACGCTGGCAGGGAAATTGTTTGAGGGTGTATTGGGTTTGTGCTGTACTGTTGTAGGTAGCGATCGCCTCAATTAACTCGTTAATTGCCGTTGCCAGTCGGTAAGCGAGTTGAGGTTGCTCAGAAACAGGAATGTATGTCGGGGGAATGTAAATATTTAAAACGCCATTTTCTACTTTGACAGAGTAGGTTTGCCCTTGGTCGTTTATTTGCCATTCCTTCCCTGGTGTCACTTGCGTGATGTCTATCTCTACATCCCCATTCATATCAGCTGGTTGGGGAAGAAGTTTGACATTACATTTTTCAAACTCAATTTGTAGATATTCATACCAATCCGAACCTGAAATAGGCCCTGCAACCGCTGCATTTAAAAAATCGACACAGCCTTCCAAATAGGTGAATTGCGAGTAAATGCTAAAGGGTAAATTTGCTGCCGTCGCTCTTAAATTACCCGACTCATTCTTTTGAATTTCCAAGCGTCCTGTTTGACCAAGCGCAGCCCGCAAGGGTTCGAGCAACAGGGATTTTGTTTTATTCAAAACATCCTCATCATTGCTATTTGCTGTATAAGCTTCTTGCATGTACTCATACCAGTGAGCATACAACTGCTGGCGCTGGGACTCCATGTTAACCACTGCCTGATTGTATTCCTCTTGCAAGCGATTGACTTGATTGAGTTGGTGGGCAAGGTCTAATGGAAGGCTTAGCCGATTTTGGATGTTAGTTGCGCGATTTGGAACAGAGAAAATTCCGCGATAGGTTTCATTTGTATCTGAGACTTTAGGCGCTATCGACCAGAGAATGCCAGCACTGCGCGTCCCAAATCCCCGTTCGTGGCGAACTTCCCGTAATTTGGCATCGAGGTCGAGTTTGCGCGACTCCAAGCGTTCTGACAATTGTAGGGCTTCTAACTGTTCTTCCACGAGTTTGCGAATTTGCTCACCCGTTTCATTGGTTTGGTTGTTGTAATCGTGAGCCAAATACGCCGATAAGGCTTCTGGTGCTGAATTGCCCACAGCAATGGTTGGCTGAGACAAACTTTTGATGCGATCGCCTGCTGCCAACGCTCGTCCTGTAGACCCAAAGGTGACTCTTGAATAGTAAAGTGTACGCTCAGGAAACTCTCCATCAAACTCGAATGTCCAGCTTAATTCCTCTTGTAGGAGTTGTAGCAATTCCTCAGAGTTTTTTGCCTGATTGTCTTGCAATAAAGTCTTTAAGCAATCCTGTTGCTCGTTACTGTACCAACCAATGACATCGTACTGTAGCCCAGCAGGGGGATTAGTCGTAGAGTAATTGCTGTCATAAAAGCCGAAAACACTCTGGCAATTAGGATAAAAGGCAGCAAAGGTCGCTTTCACTTGATCAAACAGGGGGACTTCCGCTTTTGTACCAATAGCAGTCAAAGTTGGTGCATATTCGTGCGTTGAATCACTCTGCTGCTGCCAACTCTGCTGCTGCCATGCTGCCAGTTCCAGAGTACGCCCCATATACCGAAAACGCTGATACTGTTCGGTTTCGGGGGTGGGACGCTCAATTAAAACGTTGACAGTATCGGCGGGTTCTTGACCTGACTCTAACTTTTCGGGATAGAGATAATCACTTTCGATAACCCATTGTTTTGAATCTTTCCCGCCTCCTTGTCGCAGAATTAACCAGCGATTGGGTACGATAGGAAACTTTGTTCCGGTGGCACTTTGTTGACCTCGCGTTAGGGCATCGGGTAACGACCAGTGCAGGTGAATTCCAGCTTTCAGGGTTAAGGTTGTTCCTGCTTCAAACAGCGGGTTGAGAATCTTTTCGCTGAGATTGGCAGTACCCTTCATATGGGTTTTCCCATCATAGATGTAAGGTAATCGACGATAGTCAGCCAGAGCCTCGACCGATGGAGTAGCTTCGTGCAGGCATAAAGCATCGAGATGAATGGGAACGAGTAAGGTATTGCTCATATTTACAAACCTTTTTGGTTAGTTCGGGTAGTCGTGAATTAATTAACGTTGCTTCTCCTAAGGGAGAGGCTGCGCTAACGCTTTCGGGTGTGAGGTCTAGTGTTTTGTACATCCCACCCCAGGAGCTAACGAAAGTGAATACCGTGTTAATTGTCGTTATTTAAACCCCAAGACGAGTTCGCCCTTCGGCTTGGTGCAGTCGCTCATGAGAAACCCTCATCAAGCACTGGTCTCACCGCGCATGGCAGTGGCTCCCCAAGACCGCGCTGCTTCACCAGTCGCACAGGAGCCATTCTGACTCCCGACCTTTGTAATTTTGTCAAAAATTGTACAATACACTTTTCAAACTCAGTATATTTTCAAAAATCTTTGGAGGAGTCCTATAGTTTTGGATGAATGAAAAAAGCCAGATGACACAAAGCGCAGACACAATCATGCATGTCACTTCAAGCTTGCAGGTATTATGCGCTCATAACACCAAGGAACTGTGCTTGAGATAATACAGTATGTTGCCGATTTCTAATTCACAGTTACAACAGTTTGTCAACCAAAGTAAGAATGCAAAACTCTACTCTAGAATATGGCATAAAAGCTTAAAAACCTTCAAATTTCTCAGAAGAATCGAACACTAACTTAATAAAAACCACCCAAAGAGTATTCTTGCATATAAGAGGATGTTTGAAAAGTCAAAATAAGTCAAAAATCATGCAAGTCGTCTGACCATAATATTCTCTCCCTAGCATTCTTGTCAGTTCCGTCACCCCTGAGAGGGTGTTTGAAAAGTCGGTCAGGGTGTAAAAAAGCTCTCTCAGTGTAAGCTGTGAATAGAAAGAACACAGCACCGAGAGAGTAACATGAGTAATACGAAGTTGCCAAAGATAGAATTGTTTGGGATCAAGTTCCCTACTGGACAGGCTTTCTGGCAAATAATACGATCTAAGACAACTTCGTATTAGCTTCAGAAAATATATCAAAAGATATAGTCAGAGCGCAAAAATTCTGCTTTTCTTCAGTACTCAATATCGAAAAGCAACGTATAAAATCTGCTGAGTAGAGAAATTTCCCTTTCCAGATGATGTCAGCGTTGCTTCTTTCTTCTCTAATAAGCTGTGTCTTTATCAAAAGGCAAACTGTCAGTATCTTCAAAGTTACGCATATCCTGCTGCATCTGCTTTCTGCGCTGGGCGTAACTTTCACTGTCAGCGATCCTCTCTTGCATCTGTTCAAAACCAAAATTGATGCCCTGTTCCGCATACCGAGCAGACACAGCATTGTAGTTATCTACATCAAGCTTTTTGCGGCGCTCCGATTCTTCAAGCGCTCCTTCACTAATGCCAATCCTACGGGCATATTCGACATACTCTGGTCTGAGAGTACCATCTGGATTAAATTCCTGCTTCTCTTCTGCCGTAAAAAAGTCATAGGCGGTGTAAATGGGCCACGGTTCTGGATCGGTTTCGTCTAGTAGCTTCAGTTTTTCATAGTCTTCTTTGAATCCTTCACCATGTTTAGCAATGTAATCGTCATCAAAACCATACGAACGTAACTGTTGAATGTATTCCTCTTTTAAAAAACCATTTTCATCTACTTTTTTTTGATATCTACTTACCCAGCGCTTTAATCTCGGCATATCAAATTCCTCAAAGACTTCATTACTTTTTATAAAAATTTATGACACTCGCATTTAAACACTTTGACACTAGGCTTAACCAGTGGATTCATACGGATGGTACTAAGAATCCCGAGTCAATTCTGACCGAGAAATTAGATAATACGCTGCTGGAATCCTTTTTTCCAGATAAGGATTTCTCTTTTGGACAAATGGACGAATACAGTACATCAGAAGACCTAAAAAATCATCCAGATGGTCATGTTTTACTATTATCTTCTAAAACACGATTACTCTATGGTCCACCAGAATGTCAAGAGGTTATCGATAAGCTTTGTCCAGACCGCAAAGACCGTGGTGCTTACGGTTCTATCTTCCTTGGAGGTTGCAAAAATACTATAAATGAACAGCTGAATATTTTAGTCGTTGATGATGCTACTGGTGACAATGGCGGCATACTATCAAACGATGCAGCGTACAAGTTAGTTGGTGATTGTTATGGTCAAGTTTCGGTCGAATTATACGACCGACTGACCAAAAGGGAAGAACAAAAGGATAAAAGTTATCGCGTCGTCCAACATCGTTTCGGATGGCGATCGCTTGATGGTGAAGACACCCAATACCGTTTTGTTAAAGGGACGCTGCGACCCTATAATTTAGATGAAATAAAACGTGCAGACCCCAGTAACAAAACCAAAATCGATCTCATAATCCCTATATCTAGTTTCAAGGGTACAGATAAGGATAACCCCTCTGGTCCCACTAAACCTCAAATTAAACCCGGACTATACAACCAAACTATCTGGCTAGGAGAGAAATCGCAGTCTCAGAGAGGAACAACGGCTATTTCTCAACTATTAGCATCGTTCCCCCAAGGTATCAAGGACTTTGCAGAAGATTTAGAGAAACAAGCCCAAAGACTTGCTGAAATCCAAAATGATCCCAGGAAAGTTGCACAACTATACTGCGAGAAATATGAAAAGCGTAAGGCATTTACTGAAGAGCAAAAAGCTTCTTTACGACAAGAAATTACCAATCAATCAGTGGATGCAGTGCAAGTGGAATCCACTGTTGATTCTAGCTTAGATGAAAATTTACCCACAGATGATGAGTTGAATGGAGAAGAGGAGGAAGCTGAAAAAGACGACTCATTGATGTATAAAATCATCAAGGCAGATTTACTTGGTCATTCACAAGTTTTAGAAACTGAGAAAGTTAAACAGGAACTCAGTCGATTCGTCCAAAAAGAATGGAGAGATATTGCTACTGGTAAAGCTTTGACTTTCGATAGAGGACTTATTATTCCTTCTAAAGAATTGAAAGAGGGTGAAATCTGTGTACCTTGGATGGATCCAAATGAAAAAATCCTCAACTTCCGCTCTCCCTTCCTCAATTCCAATGGTTTATGTGTCTCCACCAATAAGCACGTTGAAGACCGCCTCGGACCGGATGATAAAGCTTTAAAAGGCATTATCGTAGTCAGCGATGAAGACCACAAACGCATCCAAGCTAGAATCGACGCCCTCAAAGCCCAAGGAATTGAAACCGACGAAATCAATCCGGTTGAAACAGAATCAGAACGCCAAGCGCGTGACTTTGATGGCGACTGTATTGGTGTAGAATTGGCTAGAAAATATCCCAATTTTACAGTAGAAGCCGAACACAGAAACTTACCAGAAAACGCCTATGCTCCTACCGTTAAGTTAAAAAAACAATCATTCTACGCAGAAGATAAAACACAGCCTCCCTTTGAAGAGATTGCCATTCATATGAGTGACGGGATGAGCGTTGGTGTCATTAACAATCATGTGACAGCACTGGAAGCCTTGGAGTCAGAGATTGAAGTCTTGAAGACTTATGGAACTAAAGAGCAACAGTCAGAGTATGTGCAGCAAGTCTCAACTCACTACAGAAAGCTGTTGGCTAAAGAAAGTGATGAAAGATTTCCTAAGCCTATCAGAAGTGAATATCGAGAGCAGATGAAAGAATTCGTTGCTCTATCAAAAGAAAGAACTCCGTCAGCCACAAATGCAGCAATGGAGATTAATCGCTCTATCTACCGCAAGATGATTGAAGAAGGGTGTTTTTGCAATCAGATCGCAGTTGATTTATTTAAAAGTGCAAAAACTCCTGACATGGATTTAATTAAGGAAAATAAACGCTATTTGTACAGAGATGTTAATTATATTAAAGAGAAAAAATCAAGATCAGCTTATCTTGAGTCAGGCATTGCTCCAAAGGGTTATTCGCCAGTAGAATTGTTAATTAACCAAACTAATCAACATTTCCAAACATCTTATCTTGAATCTCGTCCTATAAGTCAATTTGAGCATCTATTTAATGGAGTTGAATTCACCCCCCAGCAAAAGTTTGCTGCTACCCTCGCCAAACAGGAATTCGACATAAAATTTGCTGAAGCTGTTCGTTTGACAAAGCATCAAGAAACAGAAAATGGTCCCAGCGCTACTATCAAGACACCCCAAGGAGCGCAAATAGAAATTACGAACCTTACTCGTCACGGACACCCAGGAATATGGAAGGCTTACGATGCTGTTAGGCAAAGTAATTTATCTGTTAAGGCAGGCAGGGGAGCTCTTGAGCAGGGGAGCGGAGGAGCTGAAGAGCATGAAGCAAATTCTTCTCCTACCTCAAGAATCTCCTCTGCTCCTCTGCCTCTCAGATCCCCTGCTTCTTCTGCGCAAAGTCTGGTCACGAGAGTACAAAAAGACGCGAGCTTTGCGCAAACATTGAACATCAAGTTAGAAGAAATCCCAGAAACCGCCCGCAGCAGAGAACGCCCCCACAAGCTGCTAGCACTAGCAGCGATTGATGGGGAGACTGATGAAAACGGACAACCCGTGTATCGTAAGTTGGGTACAGTAAGCCAGCAGTCCGCAATTGATCACAAACTCAAAGCTGGAACGACTACCGTTGGCGCAACCTTGGTAGAAATCAAACCGCAAATCAGTAAAAGTCAAACTGAATTACTCAGAACTTACGCATTGACAAATGAGACAATAAATGCAGTGGAGAAAAAAATAAAA
>JAQYWP010001132.1 GCA_029379285.1 Rhizonema sp. PD38 | reverse complement strand
GCCTACAGGTGGTGCAGAAATGATGCTCTATAAGCTCCTGTCTAAGATAAATCAGGAGCAGTTTGAGGCAGTTGTAGTTTCTTTGATGGATCGGGGTACTTTAGGCGATCGCATTGAAGCATTAGGTATCCCAGTTCACACGATTGGCATGAAATCTGGAAAGCCAACACCAGCATCAATTTGGCGCTTGATTCATCTAATTCGTCAACTTAAACCTGATTTGATTCAAGGCTGGATGTATCATGGCAATTTAGCAGCGCTCTTAGCTAGTGTTTTTTGTGGATATAAAATACCTGTTTTCTGGAGTATTCATTATTCGATTGATTCATTAGCCTCTGATAAAAAGCTGACTGTAGCTATTATTAGATTATGTGCTTATCTTTCTAAGTTTGTTACTAAGATTATTTTTGTATCTCATAAGAGTAAATCACAACATGAAGCCTTAGGTTATAACAGAAAAAATAATTGTGTAATTCCTAATGGGTTTGATAATTCGCTATTTGTACCGTCTATTGAAGATAGAGTGAGTGTTCGAGCAGAATTAAATTTACCAGAAAAATCTTTTTTAATTGGATTGATTTGTCGTTACCATCCAATGAAAGATCATGCTAATTTTATTCAAGCAGCGGCAATTTTGCTAAAGTCTCATCCAGATATATATTTTCTTCTAATAGGAAAAGGAGTCGATCAAAATAACCAGATTTTGCAAAAGTTAATTCAAGAGTTAGAAATTTTTAATCGAGTATATCTTTTAGGAGAGCGCAGTGACATACCTCGCCTTACTGCGGCTCTAGACATTGCTTCTTCTGCTTCTGCTTACGGTGAAGCATTTCCGCTAGTTTTAGGAGAGGCCATGTCCTGCGGCGTGCCTTGTGTAGTGACAGATGTAGGAGATTCAAGCTGGATTTTGGGAGATACAGGGTGGGTAGTACCTCCACGGAATCCCGAAGCATTGTCTAATGCTTGGAAAAAGTTCATTCTTTTGAGTTCAGAAGATAGAAAAGCCTTAAGAGAAGCCGCACGAACCAGAATTATAGAACAATTTTCACTCTTATCTATTGTGGCAAATTATGAGGATTTATACATGCTTGTCAAAAAAAACGCAAAGATTTAGGTCTAGCCTTTAACAAAGTTAAAAGTGCAAGTTTTATCGTGTAGATAGTCAACACCTAGCTACATCTGGCATTTTTTTCATTATGACTAACAAGTAACTTATTTTTAAAAGATAAAACTAATAGTGTGTGGCATAATCGGTTTTTGGAATTTATCTCTACACCTCAGCACTGACCAATTACAGGCAAGTGTTCAACGGATGTCAAACACCCTACTACATCGAGGACCAGATGATGGAGGAAGCTGGGTCGATTCAGACATGGGGATTGCTTTAGGGCATCGGCGATTGGCAATTGTCGATCTCTCACCATTTGGACATCAGCCGATGGTGTCTGCCGATGATCGCTATGTAATTGTGTTTAACGGCGAGGTTTATAACTTTCTAGAGTTACAGCGTCAGCTAGAATCACTGGGGCACAAATTTCGGGGTCATTCTGATACAGAGGTGATGCTAGCGAGCTTTAGTCAATGGGGATTAGATGAGGCGATTAAGCGCTTCAATGGCATGTTTGCCTTTGCTTTGTGGGATCGTCAAGAACGGGTTTTGCATTTGGGACGCGATCGCCTGGGCGAAAAACCTCTCTATTATGGCTGGATTGGTCAAACTTTTTTATTCGGTTCCGAATTAAAAGCATTGAAAGCTCATCCCAATTTCCAAAATGAAATTAACCGAGATGCTTTGGCACTATTTCTTCGGTATAACTACGTACCAGCACCTTATTCTATCTATAAAGGTATCTATAAGTTACCACCCGGAACAGTCCTGACTTGGAACGGTGTGGATAGTTGTTCTACTCCTGTGCCCTACTGGTCTGCCAAGGAAACTGCTCAATTGGGCGTTGCTGATCCTTTCACAGGGTCGAAACTAGAAGCAGTAGCACAGCTGGAGGTGTTATTGAAAGACGCTGTGGGACTACGCATGGTAGCCGATGTACCATTAGGCGCTTTTCTCTCAGGAGGTATTGACTCCTCTACAGTCGTAGCCCTAATGCAGGCTCAAAGTAGTCAACCAGTAAAAACATTTAGCATCGGTTTTTATGAAAGTGCCTACAACGAAGCACACCATGCTAAAGCTGTAGCACAGCACTTAGGGACAGACCACACCGAACTTTATGTAACCTCAGAAGATGCACTTGCAGTCATCCCCAAACTATCAATGCTATATGATGAGCCTTTCTCCGACTGCTCTCAAATACCTACTTTTATGGTAGCTCAACTTGCCAGACGGCATGTAACAGTTAGTCTTTCAGGCGATGGTGGCGATGAACTTTTTGCTGGATATAACCGTTATTTCTGGGGTCGCAGCATCTGGCAGAAAATTGGGTGGATACCTCCAATGCTGCGCCAAACTGCTGCGCGTGCTCTAACTAGCTTATCGCCTCAGAATTGGGATTATGGTTTAACTCACTTTAATGCTTTACTACCATCGAAGTTAAGACAATCTTCCTATGGTCATAAACTATACACGCTGGCTGAGATTTTGACTGTTCCCGATGCAGAAACCATGTACACGAAATTAGTATCTCACTGCAAAAAGCCAGAAGCGTTAGTAATAGGAGGCTCAGAACCTTCTGTTACCTTGAACGATCACTCCTGCTGGGAAAAGTTACCCGATTTCACTCAAAATATGATGTACCTCGACACCGTAAGCTATTTACCGGACGATATCTTGGTCAAAGTTGATCGAGCCAGTATGGGTGTGAGTTTGGAAGGTCGGATACCACTCTTAGATCACCGTGTGGTGGAATTTGCGTGGCGTGTGCCGCTATCCATGAAAATCAGTAACGGTCAGGGTAAGTGGCTATTGCGTCAAGTTTTGTATAAGTATGTGCCCAAAGAACTCATTGAGCGTCCCAAGATGGGGTTTGGGATTCCGATTGCTAGCTGGTTGCGCGGACCTTTGCGAGATTGGGCAGAAGCACTGCTGAATGAAGCTCGATTGCACAAAGAAGGATTTTTTTATCCACAACCCATTCGTCAGAAA
>JAQYWP010001131.1 GCA_029379285.1 Rhizonema sp. PD38 | reverse complement strand
CAAGTGTTAATTATTGGCTCCTCCCGCGCTCTTAGAGGAATAGATCCTGCTGCACTTTCGCTCTTCTTAGCGAGCCAAGGTTACCCTGATATTAACGTATTTAACTTTGGTGTTAACGGTGCTACAGCACAAGTTATAGATTTTATTATTCGTCAGGTTCTTACACCATCGGAACTGCCAAAACTCATCGTTTGGGCAGATGGTTCCCGTGCTTTCAATAGCGGTCGAGAAGATATCACATTCAAAGCGATCGTTTCCTCACTAGGCTACAAACAGGTTTTGCAAAAAGCTACATCAACGACAAATTCTGTTGATCTCTCAAAAACAGTACCAACAACTGAGGAAACGACCAAAGCACAAAAGCCGCCAGTCAACAGCTACCAAGCTGTTAATCAATGGCTTAATCAATCTTTTGCTGCTGTTTCTCCTACTTACCAAAAGCGCGACTCTCTCAAAAATTTCTTGAACAAACAACTGAAATCGTTACCAATCATTGGTGTGAGTGACACTCAGACGAAGCCAGTTCGCGCTTCACTAGATGCAGAAGAAGATACTTCACAACAAGCTGTAGACTTTGATGGATTTTTACCTTTGTCTATCCGCTTCCAGCCTGGAGTTTACTATCAAAAACATCCTAAAGTTTCCGGAAATTACGACAATGACTACAAGTCTTTCAATCTCGAAGGGGAGCAAGAAACTGCTTTACAAGCAGTATTAGATTTTACTCAATCTCATAATATCACTGTAGTTTTTGTCAACACGCCTCTTACCAGTGATTATCTAGATCCAGTTCGCACAAAATACGAGCAAGAATTTCAGCAGTATATGTTGCGTCTTACCGAACGCCCAAAATTTGTCTACCGAGATCTTAGCCAAGCATGGCCTACAGCCAATAATTACTTTTCTGACCCCAGCCACCTCAATCGTTACGGTGCTTACGAAGTCTCAAAAAAACTAGCGATCGACCCAATAATTCCTTGGTCGAGTAAATGATGTGATTAGTAGCAATGATAACAACCAATAACTAACATCCATCAAATAACAACCATCAATTATCAACACTATTTAAATGAACTTCATCTCACCTGTATACGGATTTTTTTTACTAAGTATTGTCGGGATTTATTGGTCTGTTGAACAGAAGTTCCGATTAAGGACGCTGCTAATTACCAGCCTTGTGTTTTATGCATCTTTACAAGTTCAGTATATTCCGTTGTTATTAGCACTTATTTTTATTAATTTTCGTGTAGGACATGAAATGGGGGAAAACACTGCACCTAGCGAACATTCTCTCAACTGGAAGATATCTAACGAAGAGTGGCAATTTGCTCAACTTGATTGGAACCGTCGCCGTTTGAAGTTGTTATGGCTGGGCTTAAGTGTAAATATTTTGCTACTTTTTGGATTTAAGTATCTGCCACCTTTATTAAGTTTCATTTTTAAGAGCGCTTCGACAAACTCAACGACTGCCTCTTTTAAATTGAGTGCACCTTTAGGAATTTCATTTTTCACTTTTGAGTGTATTGCCTATCTAGTTGATGTTTATCGAGGTGCGCCTGCTTCTAGAGAGTTCGTCGAATTTGCAGCTTACAAGTTTTTCTTTGCCAAACTGATTTCCGGTCCCATTACTCGTTACCACAATTTAGTAAATCAATTGAACACTGTACGCTCACAAAGTCTTAATGTGATCGCAGAGGGACTGTGGTTGATTGCTAGAGGTGCTGTCAAAAAAGGCATTCTGGCAGACAATATAGGAGTTTTTGTCGATTTATGTTTTGGTAATATCCAGCGAGCTGGGAGCGTCGATCTCTGGCTGGCTACATTTGGCTACGGCTTGCAACTGTATTTGGATTTCAACGGTTATGTAGATATTGCTCGTGGTAGTGCTTTGCTATTTGGCTTAGTTTTGCCAGAAAATTTTGACTTTCCTTACTTTAGTACCAGTATTGGTGATTTTTGGCGGCGTTGGCACATCACTCTTGGAGATTGGCTGCGTAACTACCTCTACTTCCCTTTAGGTGGTTCACGTCAGGGTTTGATTCGCACTTGTCTTAATCTCATGATTGTGATGCTACTTGCAGGTATTTGGCATGGCGCAGCACTCGGTTTTGTTGTCTGGGGTTTATTGCATGGGCTAGCCTTAGTTGTGCATCGTCTGACTGAAGCAATGAGCGATCGCTCTGTTAATTTTGAAAATTTCTGGCAGAAACCACTAGGTGTGGTTTTAGCTTGGCTGTTCACCCAACTCATGGTTTTCACTTCTTGGATCTGGTTCCGTCTACCCAACCTCCAAGACTCTTCAATAGTATTTCAACATCTTTGGGGTTATCCAGCTGACGTGCAGTTTGCTCAAAAAGTCTATGTTGAAGCCTTAAATATTAGTCAACTCCAATTAGCAGCATTGCTGGTTACGATTTTTTGCCTTATGGGTGTGGCATATGCAACAGATCGCACTCTCAAGTTACAGTTTAGCTGGCCAGTCAAGCTAGTGTTTGTACCTTTATGCCTCTACAGTGTGTGGTTACTAGCTCCTGAAGGTAGCTTGCCCTATATCTACTTTGATTTTTGAAGAAAGGGAGACTAGGAGCAAAATAATTAAAAATTATTAATTAAAAATTATTAATGCACTCTTTCGTGATAAAAATTACAAATTTGGTAACTGGTAAAAATCGATGCAAAGCTTTTTTTGTTTGACTTGTTTAAAACGAAGGCTTGTATCCTTAAATTTAAAATTATTTTTCAATTTTTAATTTTGAATTCAAAACGAAGAAACAGTCTTTCGGGAGAAAGTTTATGTATGGTAGGCATTGCATAACTTACAGAGTCTGCGCTTCATAGATTTTGACAATGGCCACCTGATGCGGAAATCTCTAAACACTCGGAGATCGCTTATAAACGCCGATCTTTAAGACTTAAGCCTTGTACAAAATACTACGTGGATAAGACTTTTCCAAAATAGTGGTTGATCCCAAACGCAAGCAGGGTTGATCCCAACCCTGCTTGCGTTTACAAGGGTTTTGGGCGAGAAATCTGTCTACAACCAATAGAGCAAGGAGGTTTCTAGGAACTGAGTTTTTGTTAACAAACATCTTCAATAG
>JAQYWP010001130.1 GCA_029379285.1 Rhizonema sp. PD38 | reverse complement strand
GATATTAACGATCCGATTGTACAACGTATAGAATTTTCCGGAGGTCCAATCTTAACCTACGCGCTCAGATCTGATGATCGACCAGTTGAGGAATTGAGTTATCTTGTTGATCAAACCATCAGCCGCGCTTTATTGGCTGTGAGGGGAGTGGCACAAGTTAAACGTGTGGGGGGGGTGGATCGAGAAATCCGCATCAACCTAAATCCAGATCGTTTGCAGGCATTGGGCATTACTGCTACCCAAGTCAATGACCAAATTCGCGCTCTCAACATTAACTTACCTGGTGGACGTGCGAAAGTTGGCGGTAGCGAACAAACTATCCGTACCCTTGGAAGCGCTAAAAGTGTAAATGTTTTAAGAACATATGAAATTGTCCTTCCTAAAGGCGGTTCTGTACCTTTGTCTAGTTTGGGGACAGTAGAAGATAGCTTTGCTGAAGTGCGACAAACAGCACGCTTGGACAATCATCCAGTGGTGGCGTTTCAGGTGTTGCGGAGTACTGGCAGCGTCTTGGTGACAGTGGAAGAAGGTGTAAAGGCTGCAGTAGCAGAACTGCAAAAAACTTTACCTTCCGATGTAAAGCTAGAGTTAATTTTTACCAGAGCCACCTTTGTTCACCAATCCTACGAAAGTACAATTCATGAATTGCTCCAAGCATCAGTGCTGGCAGTGCTCGTGATATTAGTGTTTTTACGAAATTGGAGAGCCACATTAATTACAGCAGTAGCATTACCGCTATCGATGATTCCTACCTTTGCCGTGCAGCAAGCGTTGGGTTATACCCTAAATAACATGACCTTGTTGGGATTAGCACTGGCGGTAGGTAACTTGGTGGATGATGCCGTGGTGGAAATTGAAAACATGGAACGGCACATGGCGATGGGTAAATCAGCTTGGGAAGCGGCTTTTGACTCGTCTGAGGAAGTAGCTTTGGCCGTGATGGCAAGTTCGGCGACTATTGTTGCTGTATTTCTACCTGTTGCCTTTATGGGCGGCATTCCCGGTCAGTTTTTCCAGCCTTTTGGTGTCACTGTTGCCGTCTCTACAATTTTCTCCACCTTCGTGGCACGAATGGTGACACCAATGATGGGTGCCTATTTACTCAAGGATCACCATGTGGAGAAAGAGAACATAGAAACACGGGGACATGAGGATGCATCTCCCCCTCGGAAGCGGCGTTTTCAACCCTACACATCTCTCCTAAAGTGGGCGTTAAGCCACAGGTTGACAACCTTGGGTATTTCCTTTGGTTTCTTCATTGCCAGTTTGATGTTGATTCCCTATATCCCTAAGGGGTTGATTGATGGTGGTGACATTGGGATTTCGGGTGTGAGTGTAGAACTAGCCCCTGGTTCTACCATAGAGGATACTACCAAGGTGGTGACACAGTTGACCGATATCCTCCGGAAAAAGTCGGATGTTGTCTCTGTATTGGCAACAGAAGATGTAAATACTGCGACACTTACTGTTAAACTCAAGCCTAAAGAAGAACGGAAAATATCTCAAGAGGAATTTGAACATCTAGTCCGTCCAGAGTTTGCACAAGTTCCGGGAGCAAGAATCAGTTTCCAAAGTTCTGGCTCCGTGGGTGGTGGAAAGGATTTGTCAATACTTCTGCGGAGTGAAAATCCGGCTGCACTCAATCAAGCGGCGATCGCTGTAGAGAAGCAGATGAGGACGTTACCGGGATTGGTGGAAGTGTCTTCCTCTGCTAGTTTGGTGAAACCAGAAATTGTCGTCGTTCCCAACCCGCAACGGGCAGCAGATTTAGGGGTGACAGTGCAATCAATTGCCAGAACAGCATCTCTGGCGACAATCGGAGACAACGATGCGAATTTAGCGAAATATAATTTGAGCGATCGGCAAATACCAATTCGCGTGCAGATCAATCCAAAAGCCAATGAGAATATCACCACAATCCAAAATCTCCAAGTTCCCACTCAAGATGGCAATCTAGTTCCCCTTGTAGCGGTGGCAGATATTCGCTATGGCAGTGGTCCTGCAACAATAAACCGCTATGATCGCTCCCGTCAAGTTTCTTTAGAAGCAAACTTGCAAGGTATATCCTTAGGCAATGCACTCACAGTAGTTAAACAACTCCCCGCCATGCAAAACTTACCGCCAGGAGTCACATTGCAAAACTCTGGTGACGCCAAGATTATGGCAGATATTTTCAGTCGCTTTGGTACTGCACTGGGATTAGCTGTGATGAGTATTTATGCTATTCTCGTCCTTTTATATAATAATTTCCTTTATCCCTTAGCAATTATGGCAGCTTTGCCGTTTTGTTTAGGTGGTGCCTTAGCAGCGTTAATGGTGGCACAAAAAGCCTTGGGAATTTATGCTTTGATTGGGATCGTGCTGTTGTTGGGGATTGTAACAAAAAACTCAATTCTCTTAGTAGATTATGCTATGGTGAACCTTCAAGAAGGTAAATCCCAACGTCGAGCACTGGTAGAAGCTGGGGTGTCGCGTTTGCGTCCAATTATGATGACTTCTTTGGCGACGATTGCCGGTATCGTTCCGCTCGCTTTGGGACTTGGTGCTGGCGCTGAAGTCCGACAACCAATGGGTATTGCGATTACTGGAGGTTTTACAACCTGTACTCTGCTGACTTTGGTAGTCGTGCCAGTCATATTCAGCTACATCGACAGCTTCCAAACTTGGATTATGAATATCATTAAACATGTTAGTGGTAAGCAGCACCAAGTTGTGAAGGAGATTGTAGTTAGTCGCTCACCTACAGAAGAACCACCATACTCAATTAGAAAATAATGCTATAATACATAGATAAGCAAAATATAGCTCACTTATTGAGCGCGGGTGTAATTCAGTGGTAGAATGTTTGCTTCCCATGCAAATTGTCGTGGGTTCGAGTCCCATCGCCCGCTTTATTTGTTACAATCTGTTACATTGTTTATCAATGTTGACATATTGTTGTGCTTAGTCACAAATTATATTACCTCTTAGATCATGTCCGTTTAAATATTTATCATTAAAGCACTAAGGAATGAGGATTAAATAAGATCCAGAAATCGGACATGCAATAATAAACTGAATCTGTCCATTGAATTTTTCGATTTTATGACTCCGTATTCA
>JAQYWP010000177.1 GCA_029379285.1 Rhizonema sp. PD38 | reverse complement strand
CCTTACACGGAGACAGAAAATTATCATGAATGAAAATAGATATAGCAAAGCGAGGGTTGAATCAAGAAAATTTACCCGAATAGCGAGCCAATAATAATAAATTAAATTAGGTGTTCATTAACCAGGGCAAGGGAGTTTTAATAAACACTGATAAACCGCGAATATATCCTTATATGCACAAGCATTACTAATTGCAATTAAAACCCGTCGGCTACTAATAGTGATAGTCGCTCCTAGCTTCAATAACTTTGTACGAATAGTGCCAACTTGAGCATTTCGGAGTTCGGTTTTTGCCAAAGCTTTCTCTCGGAGAGCATTTATCAAAATATAAGCGATAGAAGAAAACCAAAGACGTAATTGATTTCCGGCAAATGTATGGGTACTAGTTCTGTCACTTTTCATTTCTAATTTTTGTTCTTTAAAAGAATTCTCCATCTGACCTCTTGGACAATATTTTTTAGTATAAACTCGCCCTGGAGTCACTTTATTAGTAGGGAGTGAAGTTACTACAAAGCGAGTATTTACTCCTTGAGCACTGTACTCAACTTTTGAGACAACGCGGCGATTACGACTCCACGAATCTAAAGTTTTATAATCTAGTGAAGAGTACCAAACTGAGCTATTAACCAATGCTGTTGCTTGTTTTTTCAAGTCATCTGACGGAGAAAATAAGGTTTCAAAAAACTCAACTACGGTTTGGAGTTTTTGTGAATATTCCAGACAAGCTCGGTCTTGAGTCGATTTAGAGAGTTGAAGTAGCCGACTATTTTTTGCCAATCCAAACACATAATCTACCCCAATTTGAGATTCGCACCAACTCATAATATCTTAAGATTGAATATGCACTATCTCCACGTACAAGAATTTTCACGTCACTCCAATGCAATTTTATTTGCTTAATTACTCTTTGTAATTCTGATAATGCTCCTGCTGCTGGGTCTACATTTGATGCACGTAGTTTAGCTACTAACAAGTGCTTGCCACAAAAAATATATAGAGGCGCATAACAATATCCTCCATAATAAGGGTTAAAGAAAGCTTCTTCTTGTCCACCATGTACTAAATCATCAGTAACATCCAAGTCCAAAATTATCTCTCGTGGCGCTTTGGAGTAAGATTCTAAAAATATTTCAACTAGCAACTTTTCTATGGCTTCTGCATCATGTCCAATCCGGTGATATCGGCTTTCTGCTCTTGAAGAGACAGTTTCTGGACAGTGTTCAATCCGATTTAACGTACTTTTTCCAGCAAGAACTGGTATTTCTTTTTCTGAACCAATTATTTTTCCCACTGCCACCATAAACATTGGGTCTTGACGTAGTTTCTCATGGTCATTTAAGTCTTCATAACCCATTATCAAACCATATATTCTCTGCGCGATTAAGCTTTCTACCGAATGGTCTATTCTATTTATATCTCGGTGAACCAGCGCTGAAGACGGGTTTCCCGTCGCAGGCGACTGGTGAACCCGAAGGGTAATCTTTAAAACATTGAGCTAGTCGTGATGTAATTTTTTGCTTTTGGTCTAATTCCGTAATTAAGGTTAACCCTGCATCAGATGTTACTGTCTCAGCCTTGAAATTAACTATAATTGGACATGACTTTACTTCTTCAAAATTGAACTGTTCCGGTATACAATCTTTTTTCTGAGGGGTCATGCTTAAAACTGCTGGAATTCATTTGCAATAGATATTTTGGCAGTTTTTGACTCCTCTTTTCTCTAGCTTTGTGAGAAATCCGGGTTAAAGCCTAAAAACTTTTTCAGAAATCAAACCGGATTCCTATAGATGTAAATTTTGTTGTTTGCAGTTTCATTAGGGTTGTTTTATTATTAAAAATAAGTGTTAATAGTGATCTAAATACAGCGTCTCCGTTCGCGTAGCGTCTCCGAAGGAGAAAACAGAAGGTCGTTATGTTAATTTCCGTGCAAATCATCTGCGGGGTGGGTTTAAATCCCACCAAAGTGACAACATTTGTTGCCAGACGCGTAGAGTTCTGGTCCTACGCGTCTTTGTTTGAATCCTTTGTTTTTAGGCAGGGGTCTTTCTGCCTTCTATCTTCTCAATGGAGTTTAGACTAAAATTTGAATCAAATGTCCTAATCCCAGTCTATGTAAGGTTTTTGAGCTTCGCTTTCTTCACCTAACTAGAAAAGGAAGCAGCTATGTCTACTTCGACCAGTATTGCGGCAAGGCCTTACCAGTATACAATGCTCTCAAACCGTCTTTAGGCGATCACATTCTCAATTCTTTATGAGTCACTCCACTATGGCACATTTGGCGGTTTACCTACGCGCATTCTCTACGTGTTTGTTGGAGCAGTAAGTAAACGTGTAGGCGATCATGCAGTAGAACTATCACAGAAGCTTTGAACTTCACTGATAACTGAGCGTCCTAAATTTATTATCCAAAATTTATACAAGTGCGTACTTTCTTTATCATTTGGCTCGGTCAAATTATTTCTATCATTGGCAGTAGTATGACCGTATTTGCTTTGACAATATGGGTGTGGGAACTCACGAATCAGGCTACGGCATTGACGTTGTTTGGTTTATTTGCACAAGTGCCCCAACTTCTAATCACTCCCATAGCTGGGGTGATTGTGGATTCCTGGAACCGTAAATACTTAATGATACTTGGCGACATAGTCAGCTGGTTGTTGACCATTACTATCTTACTAATTTACTTAACTCATAATTTACAAATATGGCATTTATACTTGGCTGTAGCTGTCCAAGGGATTTTTGTGCAGATTCAAGAACTGGCATATTCGGCATCAATATCAAGCATCGTGCCCAAACAGCAGTATAGTCGCGCTCACAGCATCGGCTTCCTGACAAAGTCAAGTCCTGTTATCATCGCACCAGCTTTGGCAGGTGCCCTCTATGCAGTCATTGGTCTTGCTGGTATCTTAATTATTGATATCATGACTTATGTGATTGCCATTAGCTGTGTGCTGCTAGTACGTATCCCCCAACCTACTATTACAGAAGCAGGCACGCCTAGTTACACAAATCTGAAGCAGGAGCTTTTCTTTGGCTGGCGCTATATTGCCGCACGTCCCGGTCTGATTGCCATGCTAGTTTTGGCTTCGTTGTTCTACTTTGCCCAGAACTTGAGCAGTTCACTTTTTACTCCCCTAATTTTGGCACGTACTAGCAACAATACCAAAACATTAGGTACTGTATCTTCGGCAGCAGGGCTGGGCAGCATTATTGGAGCGTTGCTCGTGAGCGTTTGGGTAGGTTCCAAGCCACGGATACATAGAGTGCTGCTGGGTATGGTGGGTGCTGGCTTGAGCCAAATAGTGCTTGGTCTAGGGGTAAAACCGTTGATTTGGATTCCTGCCCAATTCTGTTCATCTCTTAATCTTCCAATACTTAGCAGTCCTGCTCAAGCTATTTGGCTGAGTAAGGTTAAACCAGAGGGACAGGGGCGTGTTTTCGCCACGCGCTCTTTATTTGTACTGCTTGCTGTGATAATATCTACTTTAATTGCTGGACCACTAGCAGACTACGTTTTTGAACCTGCGATGATGCCGAATGGTAGTCTCTCCCCTATATTGGGTTGGATATTTGGCACGGGAAAAGGTGCAGGTATTGCACTCATTTATGTCATTTCTTCACTAAGCATGTTACTTGTTGGCTTAGGTGGATATGCCTTCCGCACGCTGCGTGACGTAGAAATCATCTTGCTAGACCATGATGCCAGTGCTGAGTAGTTGGTTGTGAGGTGTTTAAGGAGCGTTGAATCGTTTTATTCAGAAGTAAACATGATTGCCCAAGATTCTGTAAATAATTGCCGTTTCTGCTGTGTTGTCTCTAAAGCTAATGGTCAAGATCCCATCGGCTCAGCACCTACTTACGAACACTGGCTGGGGCTTGAAATAAAACTGCCTTGGACTGAAAAATGTTTGAGAGAAAATCCAGTACTCCAATCAGCAATCTCTTTCATCGAAAAGCTGATTTTGGAGCATGCGATCAAGATTCAAGGTCAGTTGCTCGTTCCAGATAGCGAATACTCCCGTCCTGGTTATACTCGCCTGCTGTATTACCGCCGACCTGTAAAGTTTTTTGCGAAGTTTGAAAAGCACGAGTTCATCATCCCTGATTCTGAAGTTAGCTCCTTCGTGATGGCGTTCTTGGAAACATTGCTTCACTTGCCAAAAAAGGTGCCTGATTGGGAGCAGTATCGTCAACAATCCAGTCATATTCGGGAATTAATGGTCTGTACTGATGGCAATGTTGACGTAGCTTGTGCCCGGTTTGGTTATCCCATCTATCGCAAGTTGCGTTCTGAATTCGCTACTGCTTCTAATGGAAAACTGCGCGTGTGGCGATGCAGCCATTTTGGGGGTCACAAGTTCGCACCTACCCTCATTGATTTACCTTATGGACACTACTGGGGTCATTTGCAACCAGAAATATTGGAACTCTTGGTTTGGCATAATGGTTCTGTTAAAGAGTTATACCCGTTCTACAGAGGTTGGGCTGGCTTATCAAAGTTTGAGCAAATCGTGGAACGAGAGATTTGGATGCAAGAGGGGTGGGACTGGCTCAATGATCACAAATCAGGTCAAATTCTGGCGAGCGATGAAGTTAACGAGGACTGGGCTAATATTCGCATTGATTTCACCACGACAAATGGAAGTATGAAGAGTGCTTATGAAGCCAGAGTGGAAGCCAACGGCTTTGTAATGACTGCTGGAAACTCAGGAGATGACCTATCATTAGAAGAAGTGAAGCAGTATCGCGTCAGTTGTCTGGTCAAAGTTACCAAAGAAATAACTCAGAATTTAGAATAGGAATAAATAAAGGGATGCAAGCCTCTAATTTCTTTATGGAAAGAAGAATAAAGAATAACCCCATACAACCCACATTCCGCACCCCAACTGTCACGATAGGGAAATTACTGAGAGAAAAAAGGCAAGTAAGAATAAAAACAGACATATTTCGACAAAAAAGGGATTTGAGCAGCCATCAATCACCAAAAATGGCATCAAAACAAGAGTGTCAATAAGGAGCAATAAGAACTGATGCAGATAGATTCGGATGAGATAAATAAAAGAAGATGTTAAACACTGAAATCATAAATTAGAATAATGAATTGAAGTGACAAAACTAGATTTTTGACATAGTAAATTAGAGCTATGAATCAAAACGATGAGCTTCAGGTAACGTCTATATTAAATTAATAGAGATAATAATTGCGTGATTAATTGATAATAACGGAGACAATCATCTGGTAAGAGATTTAGGATGAAACTCCTATCATTAGTCCAATTAGAGACCAGGGTTAGCGCGTCTCAAACCCTATTGACAAGTGGATTCTAGTAGAGGGGAAGAGTTGGGGAGAGAGGCGGCCAACACAGAGGTCATGTACTGGTCATTCATAGCCGCTCGCCGCGACTTTTGCCGAATACTACGGCGAAAAGATGATTCTCTCTCTAAGGCATTAAGAGAAATGCGACGTAGCATTCGCAAAATTTTGTGGACTGTGTAGAACCGAGAACCGACATTCATCTTCATGGAAAGTGACATCTAATGTCCAATGGACAGAGTTTTCGATCCCCCAGTGCTGTCGAATTGCACTACCAATCTTGTTAGCATCACTGGCGAGACTAGATATGTAAAATTGTACCTCATTGGTAATCTTATTCCAATGTTGAATTGAACGTACTACCATCACGACTGTTTTCAATCCTAGCCAATCGTCTTGTTCATAAAGTGTAGGAATTTGTGAGACTGGCACAGTGTAAACTTTCCGGTTTTCGATTCGGTGATGCCCCTTTTCTACCCGCTGACTAATATTCACTTCCATATTTTTAAAGCCAAGAGATTGTGCTGTTTCAAACCAGTTTTTCACTTGTTGATGCAGTGTAGGATGATTATCTTTGAGGCTCAAAATATAATCGGCGTCAGCTTCTATGATTTTTTTAGCTATCGATTTCTGTGTACCCATTGCATCAATAGTAATGATGCAGCCAGATAAGTCCAGCATTTCTAAGAGTGCTGGAATTGCCGTGATTTCGTTCGATTTGGCATTCACCTGTTTTCAAATCCTGTTGGCATAACCACAGAGGTTGTCGTTAGATGGATTACTATACTTTCGCAGAAATTGACTCAGAAATTAAAACGGATGAGCTAACTATCATCTCCCTAACATCATTTACCCGTATATTACACCGCAAGCTTCCTCCTGATTAGCTCTGCAAAACCATGTATTACACAGAGAGAACTTTTCGCATTTGGCGCTCGGTTGGCCTAGTCGTAGCACGGAATCGCTTTAAACCTGAATTATCAAGACAACATGGATATTATCAGTTTTCAATGTCCCTATTAATTAGCGATCGCCTGAAAATTTTCTGGTTTGTGCTCACTACACTTTTTGGCTATTTTGTCAATGCGTAATTCCTAAAATTGTTCCCTGACGCATACCAGCATAGCTGCCTTTCTTTGCTCAAAACAATTCGCTCATTTACGGATGGTCAGCTAAGTCCGCTTGTCAATAGGGTTTGAGACGCGCTAACCCTGTGTATATAAGGCGCAGTCTGCAACTATGAGACTGTTAACTTCTAATTGTTCTTGATACTCAACTGCTATTTTTTCAAAGCATGATGAGTCTGATTGGTTTCCTGATGCTAGTTTCAAAAATATTGGTATGTCCCCATCTCCTGAACATATTAGTTCTATGATATACTTTAAATGGTCATAAACTGAGCTTTATAAAAAGTCTGAAATCGCAGCGTAAGCAAGGAATTTAATTCCTGAGTATGCGTTTGATGTGCTGTATCTATAAAGTCAGAAATGGCTGTTTTAAATTCCGAAAATTCTGGATAATACTTTGAGTATGAACATTGTTTTTTGACCACCTTCCACAATCGTTCTATCAGGTTTAAATTCTGAGAGTAAGAAGGCAGATATAGTAATTCAATTTTCAAAGTCTCTGCTAATTCTTGTACTAATTTACACGAGTGATATCTAGCATTGTCACAAACTACGGTAATCGGCACATTCAATGGGAGTGCTGCTAGTTTTTGTAGCAGTTGACAAATACTTTCAGCATTGATATAGGAATCCTATTTGATTTTTGAAAAAGATTACGAGAGAATACGGTTGGGTGTAAAAGTGTAAGAGCATACAAATGATAAACCAGCATCTACAAACTGCAATACTCCCCCCGACACCGTTCGTGACAGCAACGGTATTCCCATCTGAAAAGGTTAATGTGGGGAGATTTAAGTGGTTATGTATGGGGTAGAAGTGACCTTGAAATAGCGGTTCCAGTAGTTAACGAGCGAGAAAAGCAAACATATTATGGTGCTGTTGACTACCTAGAAGGAGAGTTAATTCTCAAAGCTTATGAAGCAGGGAACTCAAAAAATACTATCGACTACCTACGATATTTACTAGCTGAATCGAAGGAACAGCGATTGCTGATTTTTTGGGATGGTGCGAGCTACCATCGTTCCAAAGAAATTCAAGATTTCTTGTCCGAGGTAAATCTTGATTTACCAACAGAGGAATGGAAAATACATTGTGTTCGTTTTGCGCCCAATTGCCCTACGCAAAATCCGATTGAAGATATTTGGTTGCAAGCAAAAACATGGGTTCGACGCTTCTGCTCCTTAATTCCAACATTCCTGCATCTAAAGTGGATGTTTGAGTGGTTTATTCGACACACTACATTTGATTTCGCCACCCTTCAGATGTACGGAGCTTTTTCAAAAATCAAATAGGATTCCTATATAAGTTTCATTGGTGACGGTGATGATTTCATGATTGATAGCATTCAATGCACCTAAAACATTAAATCTTTTTCGACCAGAAGGTGACTTAATGAATATTCGCCTGAATTCACCAAACCCATCCTAAAAATGCTCCCATGACAAAGTGAGAAGCATCCATAAAGAAAACGGCTCTCTTACCCATCTTTGCTTCCTCTAACCGGGGTAAAAGTTCTTTTTTTTTAAAGTTATCTTGAACGTCAGAATCTGCTTTAGCATATTGCCAAGAAATAAATGCCCAGCCGTATTGGGGAATATTGCGCGAAGTCTGCCGGGGGAAGCTTCCCCCGGCGAGCTTCGCGACTACGACTAGAGATCTAGTTTGACGGCTGGGCATTTATTTTTATGGATCACTCTTACCAGGAACAAAACCCACTTTTAAACAGCGCATTCCGATAGATTTAAGAAAGAGCCTTACCTGAGTTGGGCTACGTTTAATTCCAGTAAGTTCTTCGATTTTAGCTATAGCTTCATTAATGTTTGCAGGTGGCTGGGAACGAAAATAATCTTCTATCTTTTGTTTCTGTTCAATTAACTTACTTGTCGGACGGTTAAAGTTTATCTCTTTGAGCTTTTCTATTCCCCCCTCTAAGTAATCCTGAAGATACTTTCGTAGCGTATTGGAAGAAATTCCAGTAAAACGCACAATTTTTTGGTGAGAAAGTCCTTGACTTTTCAGCCACAAGGCTTCCATTTTAATTTGAACTCTTGGATGAGGGTGGTGATATCTTTGATAATTCAGGGCTTGCTTGTCTGCCAGACTGAACTCGATTCTAATCATTCTGTTTTGTCACCCTCCCCACTCATATAAATTCCACTCTCGCTCATCAGAAAAGTTTAAGACGCTCGCTATTTCAACAACTGTGTTCAAGTTGGCGATCGCCCCCGCAATTAAATATTCGACTTATTTTCCCGCACTTGATTACGAACACCTCTTTTCACCATATTCTCTGACGAGAAAAAACGCAAGTTATAGCCGTGGAGAGTATAACCTTGCTTTTCGTAAGAATCGATAAATTGACGAAAAGCAACTCACACAAATGTAATTTTGTTTACCAGCCTTTTTCCCGTTCTTGCGGATATGAGTTAATGCACACCTTGGACATTGCATAGCGATCGCATGATTCATACTTCAATTATGCAACGCCCGAAATTTCTAGGGTTTCAGCCTATTTGATTTCCTTAACCGAGGAATATTGATTGCTGGTCTTCCCAATTCAGAACACCTTGCGCTCTTCTAAATGCGCTATAATATCCTGATGATCGCGCCAAACTGGACGCAGTTGTTTGTTTGCAAATAACTGCAATTGATCCACATTATGAGGTGATCCTGGTTGAGTTGCATTACCATAGCCAATAAGTGCCATCGCCTTGACTGGTTGAGAAAACTCAACAGCAGCAACGAACGAATCACCCTCAAATGCTTGGAAGCGACCACCGTCAACTGGTGCAAAATCGACGACGCGGAAAATACCGAGACTTCCACTGCCACCATTAGCAGGCAAATCTGTATTATTTATGTGCAGTCGAAAAACATCTCCCCACACGATATCTAGCTTTCCATAAGCTTTTTCCACTTTAGCAGCAACAGCTTCGAGTGTTGCAACTGCCGATTTGGGATCGACGAAACCGTCTGGAGTGGTTCGTGGAAAGTCTTGACTCCAAGGTTTACTAAATGATTTATCACTTAAGTGCATCTGTTTTGCCCAAAAGGCAAAAAGTACCGCCCCTCTGGAATCTGCATTAGCTTGTCTATCCCAAGCTGAGAATACATCAGCAGATCGTCTGGCTAAATCACCTCCAAGCTTTCGTGCTGCAGGAATTAACTCATCCAAAATGCGATCTGCCAGTTCCATGCGGGTCGAAAGTTTATATTGCACCATCTCATCAAAAGAAATTTTGTCATCCTCTGAGAGCATTCTTATAGAACGCTCTGTCCGAAAATTACTGGGAAAATGCAGACCACGAGGTGCCATGTAAGGAGGATAATTATCTGCTTTAATCGCAATAGGATATGTCGTTGTCCAAGGTGGGTCGTTAGTATTTTGTAACCAGCCGCTTTTTGGATCAATGATGCGTGGTAAATCCTGATAGGGATGGATTTTTGTCCATAATGTCTTAGAGGTGTCACCAGGAATAATCCCTTCCCAGTATCTAAAATCACCTTGAGAACGAACTGGAACATCACCGTTGAACAGGTGCATGATGTGCCCATCTCTGTCTGCATACATCACCGTAAACATCGGTAGTTGCAAACGCTTGAGAACAGATTGAAACTGCGTGAGGTTTTGGGAACGGGCCATATCCCACCATTGCTCCAACACACCAGGTCGATCAATACCAGCAACACGTAACGCTATAGCTGAACCGTTTTTTTCTGTGACTATAGGACCGTGAACAGAATGTTTTACAATTAGAGGTTGGTCACGTATGGTACCGTCTTTTTGTTTCACTTTTAAGGAGACGGTTGTTGTTTGGAAGGGAAGAACTTTACCATCGAAGCGATAACCATTGTTCACTAATTTAAGTGAGTACGCATCCCAACCATCGTAAGTGTTGACGGTGTGAGTCCAGCCTAAATTATCGTTGAAGGCGATCGCCAACACAGGAATTCCCACAAGTGTTGCGCCATAAGCATCAATATCGGGAGTACTCAGTTGTGCTTCGTACCACAAAAATAAATCCGACCAAGGCAAATGTGGGTTGGCCAGCAGCATTGCTTTACCACTTGCAGAATGTGATGGGCCTATAGCCCAACCATTAGATCCTGCTTTTGATTCTGACTTGGCGACGCCAGCAACGTCTTCTTGGTTCACGATAAAAGTAAAATGTAGAACTCGATTTAAATGAGCCAAAACATCTTCTGCTTTCACTGGCAGTACAACTTCTACCTCGTCGTCAAGCTTTTCTCCATGCTCTTTAGCATAAGCATTAATCCCCGCAGCAAAAGCATCTAGGTAGCTGCGAAAAGCTGGACTTTGTGCTTTGTACCAAGAACGAGCACGTTCAGGCACTCCCATAGTCTGTACCCAACGGTCTGATTCTAAGTATTTCTCTCCCCAGTATTGAGCTGCACGTCCCCGCGCTTGACCATAAAGACGCAAAAGTAAGTTACCGTGACTTTGCATTTGTGCCCAACCAAAGGCTTGAAATGCGCTTTGGGTATCTTTGCTGTATATGTGGGGTATACCGTAAGTATCCCAGAGTATTTCCGTACTTTTTGCTATTCGTGCAGAAGTTTGACATCCTAAAACTACAGCGAATAGAATACCGAGTACAAATGATAAGAGTCGGAATGGTTTTCGCCTGAAAGCTCTATATATGTATCCCATAAGCTGGTAAAAATGATAATTGCCTGAACACGGTTTAGGCAGTGAGGGATGATAGTCAAGGTGATTTTTCCAGCGCTCTTTCTGGCGAGATGCTGTCCCTGATAAAGGTAAATTTACGGCAAGCCGAACGAGAGCGTTAAAATAGCGTTGACCGTGACGAAAAACGTCAACAATGCAAATATCTCATCAATCAGCAGTACAATAGACATCCAGAAGAATGACGTAGAGGCTCTCGGTCGTTCGCCCCTACCAAGGATTTTAACGAACACATTATTAATTTTTGGAGATGTCTAATGTTCACCTCTACCGCTTTTC
>JAQYWP010001129.1 GCA_029379285.1 Rhizonema sp. PD38 | reverse complement strand
GTGCTGGCTCCCCAACCTACAATTATCCTTAACTGAACCGTATTGATTTACAGTGGACGAGTAAGTTGAGATTCGTCGGGAATCAGAGATTTTTCCCCAAGCGGCTGCTGGGAATGAAGGAGATCTAAAATTTCCAACACTTCGCGTTCAAAAGCGACTTGGGCACGATTAGTTTTACCCCCGACATAAAGCTGCCCATCTTTTTGCAAAGCCCAAATTTGTGAGTGGGAGAAGTAACTCATAACGACACCCAGCATCAGTAAGGCAAACCCCTGGTAAACAATAGGTATTCCTGGATCGGCTTTAATTTGCAAGCCAGTGCTACCAATGACATCGAGAATTTTCAGTGTTACACCATTAACTTGAGTAGACATTCCCGAGCGAACAGTATCAACAAGCTTACCTGTGGAATCATAAATCAACACCATTCCTTGCAAGTCTTTTGCTATCAAAGAGACACCCTGGCTTAAATCTGGTTTAGTGGGAATCCAAGTTCCCCAAATACGTCCTTTATCCTTGGTAGGAATTAGCGCCATGGGTAGTTTGAAAATCGGACTGTTATTAACTTGAACACGAACAGCAGAAATGCCCCAGTCAGTTTGGTAAAAAGTAACGCCATTATAACGCAGAGGTTGGTTGACGAAAATTGTTTTACGGTCAACCTCCTTTTGTTGGTTATCCAAAACGGACATATCTGAGTAAAACTGATCGATTCCACCAGAAGGAGTGTAGTCTATCCAAAAACGATTGACTCGCACAGACCAATCTTTTACAATGTTCTTTGCTGCTAATGGTCCTGCATCGACAATATTTCTCACTTGAAATGTGTCACCACTGGAAACCATTTCCTGAGCCATAAACCCAGTCATGACTCCCCAAATCGACCCCAGCAGAATAATTATGATACCTATATGAACTATAATTGGTCCAATACGTCCCACTATTCCCTTACGGGCGTAGAGAGTATCATCTTTTTCTTGAAAAATTTTGTAGCGACGTTTTTGCAATAGAGGGGGAAGGGAATTCAGAGAATCAGTCTCTATTTCTGCACTCAAAGCTAACTTTTGAAATTGCCGGGGTTCGTCGTAATATTTCCACCGCCGGGAAGCTTTTAAGGCAGGAAGCTGACGGGTAAAGGAACAGGCGGTAATTGAAGTCCCAAACAATATCAGTAATGCCAAAAACCACCAAGTATGGTAAACATGGTCTAAACCGATAATTAAGATAACTTTCCAGGTGAGAAAACCGAATAAGGCTGGATGCTCTGGGTAATTGGCTTTGTAAAATGCGAGATTTTGACTTTGCTCGATCACCGTACCGCTCACGCTAAAGAGTGCGATCGTCAGCAGTAGAATGATCGCCAAGCGCAAATCTGTGAGTACAGGCAAAAATTCCTGTTGTAAGAATTTCTTGGGTGCCGACAATATTGATTGGGAAACAGAATTTTCTATAGACATTAGTATTTCTAATCGTAAGTATAGTTTTCCTGACTGTCTGTAGAGGCAAAAAAATTTCTGGCTCTCTACAAAACTCCTGACCTCTTTGTGCTAAAAACTTCCTAGTGGAATCCGTGAAATCAGAGAAAACACACCAAATCCTACCAACAGTGCACCACTCACTGGATTAATCCATCCAGACCAACGACGTAACTCGAGTATTCTTTTAATTGAAGCAGTAAAAGTACCTGCTAGAATTAATGGTGCAACATAACCTGCTGTGTAAGAAAGCAATAAGACAGCACCTAAAATTAAATCTTGAGTATGAGCAACCCAACCCAACAAACTAGCTAAAACAGGAGTACTGCAAGGAGAGGCGACGACACCGAAACTCAACCCAATGAGATACGATCGCACTCCCGACGGTAATTCTTGAGAAATCCACTCAGTCCCTCCAGTAGCAGGTAATGGCAGGGGCAAGGCTTCCAGTAAGTTCAGCCCCATAAGAATTGCGATGACACTGACGATAATCGGTAAACCAATTCCTACCTGACCGTAGACTTTTCCGACGAAAGCTGCTATAATGCCTAGCCCTGCTAATGTTGTGGCTAATCCCAAAGCAAACCAAGTCGATTGGGCAGCTGCTTGCAAGCGACTTTTTGCTTCGTAACCGCCAATATAACCAATAGTAATGGGCAGCATGGAAAGCATACAAGGTGTCAGGCTGGTAAGCAACCCAGCGAGGAAAATTATACCAATACTCAGCCAACTCAGGTGTGTGAGTTGGCTGTTGACAAGAGCGTTGGCGAATTGTTCTAATTCGTAAAGTCGGGTTTGCAAGGTTTCAAGCATAAAGTAAATAGCGGGGGAAAAGCTTACTCTGCTTGCATTTTAGCTTAACTTATACTTTTCTTGGGGAACTGCTAGTTACCGCCTTGTTTCCCTACTTTACCTTTCAAGGTTGCTAATCTTGATCGGTGGGGGACATGCTGTCACTACTAGCATCAGTGAGAGAGGACTGTCAATTTCCTCTCCGTTGAATAAGGGTTCGCCACAGACTGGGCATTTCCAGTTTTGGTTTTTGGCTAGTAGCTTGCCGGATGGAAACCGATATGCTCAAATTCCTCCCATTTATAATGTCTTCCAGAAAATTTATTACATTCAAAGGGATTTTTCCTGTCTGGATTTTACAGTCCCCGTCTTTGACATGCACACGTTTATCTCTAAACTTATGGACAATGGAGTTGATTTGTCCACAGTCAAAAACTTGGCAGGACACTCCGACATTGCCACCACCGTCCGCTACGACCGACGTGGCGAAGTTTCTAAGCGTCTTACCTTCTAATTTTTGTGTATGATTTTATTTCTCTTGCAATCATTTATTTACGTAATAACCGTCATTGCCTAAGTTACATTTCTGTGAGTCTCTTTTTTTAGGCATATACAAGCGGTTACGAAAGAAAAATCGTTGATAATTAGGAGCATTCGTTGGCGCAAGTCTAGAGATCACATCTGCAACTCGTTCTAGAGCTTGCATTTGACGTTGTTGGATTTCTATCTAAAGGTGAATATAAATAGAGAAAAAAGTAGGAATTGTTAAGTGGAACAAAGAACATAACTGGAGTTTGGACTAAAAGCTCAGGCTCAGAAAAAAGTACTTAGAGAATTAAAGA
>JAQYWP010001128.1 GCA_029379285.1 Rhizonema sp. PD38 | reverse complement strand
GATTTGGGCACTACAGGAGAAGAACCAGTATTAACTTGAGGGACACCTTGTTCGGGAAAAGGTTGACTGGGTGTATTGAGTAAGGGTTGATTGGGCACTGGGAGAAGATTTGGGTTAGAGTTACCTTGTTGTGGATACACTGGTGCCACAGAGGAAGCTCCGGTACCAGGATAAGGTAAGTAGGGAGAAGTCGGTAGAGAGGGAGTAGTGGCAGGTTGTGAGGAGCCGGGTATAATTCCAAGAGAAACGTGATCGCCCCCGACTTGTCGCAGTAAGTCTAAAATCTCTATCACATCGTTATACGTTGCCGAGCGGGAGGCATTTAGTACCAAAGTGCCAGTGGGATTTTGTTGGAGATATTTCTTTAAAATTTCCGCTAACTGCTCCCGTCTTACCGGCTGTTTTTCCACATAAGTTTGACCAATGGCATCAACAGTGACAGGTAATATCTGTCGTCCCGCCAAAGAAGAGACACCTGATGCTGTACCTGGCTTGACTTTAGGTAAGTCAACATTAATTGCCTGTTGAGTTGCATGTTGCCGAGGGATTTGCAAAGCGGCCAAAATAAAAAATGTCAGAATACAAAAAATGACATCAATAAAAGGAATGATTTGAACTTGAACTTCTTCTATTGGAGTATGCAGGTTAACTTTCATCTCTCACTCTCACACTTGATTGGATATGGAATTCTAGACCAAAAAGTAGGTAGTAGATAGTAGACGCTCTTGTTTTTTTACTCAGGACGATCTCGCTACTGAGGAGGGTTTCTCCCAATCTACTACAGATCTTTTATAAGCTACCTCCATTAGTTCTCTTTAGAGATCATGAATCTGATTCCAAAGGTGGTTCAGGAGTTTCAGAAAACTTATTTCTACCCTTCTTGCGGGGCGGATTCAAGTTAACCGGAGGCAAGACTGGATCGGATGTTACCTGATTAAAGTCTGGCGGAAACTGCCGATAGAGTAATTCCAACTCATTCCCTGCCTTCCGAAAAATTTTGACTTGGTTGACAACAAAACCTTGAAATAGGCGGTATAATGCCAAACTGAAGATCGCAACAACAAGACCCGTTGCCGTAGCAATCAGAGATTCCCCAATACCGTTAGTCACCCCAGTCGTTACCCCAGACGTAGAGTCAGTTGCCAAATCACTAATGTGAATTGATCGCAGAGACTGGATCAACCCTAAAACCGTACCTAACAGTCCCAATAGGGGCGCAAGAGCAATAACTGCTTCCAAGAGTTTTTCACCTCGTCGCATTCCAGCTAATTCATCTTCTGCTGTAGCTTCCAGGGCCAATCTGAAGCTTTCTAGATCGCTTTTCGGCAGGCTTAAGGGGGCATAAAGAAATCGTCCGATTGGCTGGTTGGTAGATTGTTGTGCAATATCAGCAGCCATTGTCCAATTCTCTCGCGCGGCATCCAAAACGCGAGTGACAATTTCCTTTTCCTGGCTTAAAACTCGCAGCCAGAACCATAAACGCTCAAAAATCACGCTTAAAGCTAAAATTGACAGGGCAAGTAAGGGCCACATAATGGGTCCGCCCTTTTTCCAGAGATCTAAGATATCCACTATTTTACGTTTCCTCCATCCAATTTCATGAGTGCTGAATCCTGAGTCAGAAAAGAGTGCAGAAAGAAACATTCCAAATTTCAACTTTTCTCCTCTCTCACTTCTTTCTCAGCACGAGCGCACTGTTTTAGTGAATACGGTAGCATCTTCCTGACAAACTAGGGCGGTTATTCCCACAGGAAGTTTGGAGCGTAATTTGCCAGAATAAAAATAAAGAAGGAGATTAAAATTATGAAATTTTCAATTCAATCAGTTTATGCTTGGTATCGCAGCTTGATTCATAACCCTAAGTACCGTTGGTGGATAATTTTAGGAACGCTACTTTATTTTGTCAGCCCAGTCGATGTTGTCCCAGACTTCCTGCCAATTGTTGGAGAACTTGATGATGTCTTTTTGTTGACGTTGATGGTTTCTGAAGTGTCTGGACTTTTGATTGAAGGCTTTAAAGCACGTAAGGACAATGTAGCTTCATCTAACCCAACTACCACGGCTGAGAATTCACCTTCTAATTCTGAAGCTACCATTGATGTTGATGCCGTTTCTGTTAAGTAGTATTAATAATGAAATAAAATCTAATAACCTCTCCTTTGGTTGGTTTACCAGCACGTTTGTTTAGGAGAGGATATTTTTTTGAAATAGTCAAATGATCGAGCGTCAAATTATCGGGTTACTACCTGCCGGTGGACAGGCAACACGGATTTCTCCCTTACCACTTAGTAAGGAGTTATATCCAATTGGTTTTCAGAATCGCACTCATCAACGTGATATACGCCCCAAAGTCGTTTGCCACTATTTGCTGGAAAAAATGCTTATAGCAGGTATTGATAAGGCTTACTTTATTATCCGTTCGGGCAAGTGGGACATTCCAGCATATTTTGGAGACGGTACAATACTTTCCATGAACTTGGGCTATTTGATCATGGGTTTGCCTTATGGTGTACCTTTCACGTTGGATCAAGCCTTTCCCTTTGTTCAAGATGCGATCATCGCTATGGGCTTTCCCGATATCTTATTTCAGCCCAAGGATGCCTTTGTACAAATACTTACGCGCCTTAAGGCAACCAACGCTGATGTCGTGTTGGGATTATTCCCCACAAATCAACCCCACAAAGCTGGTATGGTTGATTTTGACGCGAGAGGTAGAGTTTATTTTATTGTTGAAAAACCCAGCCACTCAAATTTACGTTATATGTGGGGAATTGCGGTTTGGACTCCTGCATTTACGCAGTTTTTGCATGATTATCTAATCGCTATCAAAGCTAATAGCAATTTGTCACAGTTTCCAGAATTACCTATCGGCGATGTTATTCAAGCTGCTGTTAACAAAGGCTTCCATGTAGAAGCAGAAGCTTTTCCAAATGGTACTTATTTGGACATTGGTACGCCAGATGATTTAATACTAGCTGTGCAGCAGTTTGCTGTGGTAGAGAAGTAAGCTTTCAGCCTTCAGCTATCAGCTTATATGACTCCTCAAGAATTAATTTGTCTGTAAGAATTCAGGAGTCAGGAGTCAGGAGTCAGAATGCTTGTCGCTTCAAGAAT
>JAQYWP010001127.1 GCA_029379285.1 Rhizonema sp. PD38 | reverse complement strand
TTTTATTTTTTTCTCCACTGCATTTATTGTCTCATTTGTCAATGCGTAAGTTCTGCCTGTAGCAAATCGTTAGAGCGTAGTGCTAACTGGGGAATGATTTCAAACTCTTCTCGCAATTTTGCCCGCTCCAAGGCTGCGTAGATTTCCCGTCAACTACGTTATCTTGCCATCTGCCATCAATGTAGATGGCAATTTCTTGTGAACTTTGCTCCCAGGTCAATGCGATGTGATGCCATACACGATCAACTGGAGCATTGCCCTGAGAATGAACGATTACTTTTTCACTAGCGCCATCACTCAGACAAACACGTATTTTTCCGTTATGCTAAGATATTGAGTGAGGCGCAACAAGATAGCACTTTTAAACAGCTTCTCCTCCAGCAAAGTCAGCAAATTACTCATGCAACATCTGAAGAAGCGATCGCCACAGCTATTCAAGAAGTGATCGCACAACTTCGTTAACATGCATACTTCAACGTCTATAACAAATGCAGATTGACATTGGTAAGTTCATATATTACAAATATAATACAAAATATAGTTAGTATGAAATGACAACTCGCCTCACATTAGATGAGTATCGGACGATGGAAGAAGCCAACCCAGAACGCCATGAATACCGCAACGGAGAGATTATTACTACGCCGTCCGGTTCTGAAATCCACAGTGCGATGCCAAAGGCAACGGCGGTATCGCCTCCATCGCCAGCAATTTTTTAATTTATTTGGGATTTTTGCTCAGAGCCGCATGAAGGCGGGATAGCTGCACTAAACTAGAAGTAAGTTGAATTGACTCGATATTTAACAACACTATAACCATCTATGAAAGCAATTGAAACCACAGCAACAATTAATGAGAGTGGACAACTTACCCTCGATAAATCGCTGGGATTCATCAAACCACAGCGTGTTCGTGTCATCGTCTTACTTTCCGATCCTGATGAAACCGATCCTGATGAAACACCTACAAAAGTTGTTATAGAAGGTATTAGCCAAGGTTTACACGAGGCTTTAACTGGACAAACTATTCCCCTCTCAGAAATGTGGTCAGGCATTGATGCAGAGTGAACCATCGGCAATCCAGATCGCTCTTACACCTCGTTTTAAAAGGGATCTTCGAGAACTTGCCAAACGCTATCGTTCAATTCGTACCGATCTCCAACCCTTAATCGAGCAACTTCAAGCAGGTGAAATCCTCGGTGATAGAATTGCTGGAGTTAAATATCAGGTTTTCAAGGTTCGTCTCAAGAATAGCAACATTCAAAAAGGAAAAAGTGGAGGCTATCGAGTCATTTATTATCTGAAAACTGATCAAGGAATTATACTCGCTACAATTTATTCCAAATCCGATATTTCAGATGTTAGTAATGAAACAATTGAAGAAGCGATATTGCAATACGAGCAAGAAATTCAAATAGCCGATAATTCAGAATGTTAATAACGACATTGAATCCGTTAAGGGTTAATCGTTGAAGCTTGTTCAAAATTTAGTCTCCTGAATCTGTAGCACAACAAGGACACTTCATCCCTTAATTATGCAACGCCGGCTGAGTACGATACAATGCCTACTATATAGAGAAGAACGCCCGACATGATCAACCCCTTGACAAGGCACCTAGATTCTCCTCCCAACCTATACGAGAAGGACTACTACCGTTGGTTGGAACAAACAGCTGTTCTCCTCCCCAAACAAGCTTTTAACCAACTCGACTTAGAGAATTTGATTGAAGAAATAGACGATATGGGTCGGAGCGAAAAGCGGACAATTGAGAGTAATCTAAGAGTTGTCCTCTTGTATCTACTCAAATGGAAGTACCAACCTCAGTATCGTTCCAGTAGCTGGAGAGATTCGATTACAGAGCATCGATCCGAATCCGCAAAGCCTTTCAAGACAGCCCCAGCCTGAAGAATTATTTGCCGGACATTTTTCCTGAAACCTACCAAGACGCAATTAAGATTGCTAGTCAAGAAACGGGACTTAAACTAGAAATCTTTGCCACTTCTTGTGAATGGACACTGCAACAAATATTAGACGAAGAATGGTTGCCTGATGAAATGCTCTGAAGCACCAAGCTCCGTTTATCTGGGCGGTTGTTCCCGCTTTACAGTAAGCGAAGCCGATTGAGTGACAGCGATCGCAATTAGGGGAGAGGAGAGCATGAATATCTTAAGCCATCCTACACAACCGCAAACTCAGTCAGCGCAGGCTCCCGAGGATGCTGAAATCCCAAAACGATTTTAAGCAGCTTCTCCTCAAGCAAAGTCAGCAAATTACTAATGCAACATCAGAAGAAGCGCTCGCCACAGCTATTCAAGAAGCGATCGCACAACTTCGTTAACATGCATACTTCAACGTCTATAACTAATGCAGATTGACATTGGTAAGTTTATGTATTATTTATATAATACATAAACTTAGTTAATATGAACTGAAATGCTATGCAAAATTACACATTTATTTAAACTGGAATGACCTTGTGACAAAAATTGGTGGTAAGGCGATTAAGCCTTTATTAGAGGTGAATTGTCACACAATTATGCTGAAAAGGAAATGCATTTTGGCGAGGAAGTGTATGTCACTCGCAAAGGTGCAGTCCGTGCCACAGAACAAGACTATAGTATTATCCCTGGTTCTATGGGAACAAAATCATACATTGTCAAAGGTAAGGGAAATCACGCAAGTTTTTGCAGTTGTAGTCATGGGGCTGGGCGTTTTATGTCTCGAAATAAGGCAAAGAACGTCTATACGCTTGATGACTTGATTGAGCAAACCGACCCATGCGATAATAATGCTGAGTCAGTAAAATAATACGGGAAGCTGCATCTTTGGCAAAAGGCACAACCCAAGTGTCTGTACCGTTAGCTGTTGTCGGTCCCGAAAATGGAACATTTGGAACGCTATCACGAATCGTGTCGAAATACGTGGTAAATTCTTGCAAAAAATCGCTGTATTGATATGTTGATGAACGCAGATTGACAAGAGCGATCGCCATCTTGGACTTTCTCATATTTAGAAAGCAGAAATTTTCTCTGGGAGCGACGCTGTTGCTTGTGCAGTGATTTTAGCTAAGTAGTCTCAATGTCATCTCAAATACCCGCGTTTTTTCGTTCTTGTAC
>JAQYWP010001126.1 GCA_029379285.1 Rhizonema sp. PD38 | reverse complement strand
AAATATTTCCTTGCATCTGCTGGTGGTAGCTGTGACTGCATTGCAAAGCCTAAAAGAGTAATGTTCCCATTTTTTTCTTGAATCATGCGATAAAAAGTGGACTGGAGGCGATCACTTGTCTGTTCCTGTAGCGCTTTTTTCTCTTGCTGACTGCGACGATACAATCCCATAGTCAGCCAAATCCCCAGCACTGAGGTGGGAACGCCTAAAATCAAACCACCTGTGGCTTCATTCTCAAGCCTATACATAGCATCTTCATTCACAAAATCAGGAGAATTCTCTTCCACACCTGGTGAAATAGTCTCCTGCATGGTATTCTTTTCGATGACTGCAGAGAATGATAGCGTCGTAAACATGAATCCAAGTGTCAGCAGCCAGCCAGCAGCTAATTTTTCAGCCGTCTTCATTAGTTCACCGTTTTATTTGAGCTTTGCTGCGATTCTAACCTCACTTACGTGTGGCTTCCAGTAGTTGAGAAAAATAGAAACGCGTTTTCGTCATGGATTGTCGTTGAACTGAAAAGCCGTTACTTTCCAAAATTCTGACTACATCAGCCTTACGGTGCAGATAAGCACGAGTTGCTTTACTTGCGCCTGGAAAGAAACTACCTATTTTCTTCAATAAGCTGAGGGCAAAGGTTTTCGGGGCAAAACTGAGAATTATTCGTGAGGAAGCCAAAGATGCTAGGTGAGAAATCATCTCTGAAGCTTTTTCTTGTGGGTAGTGGATGAGTACATCGAGGCAAATAACCGTGTGATAGTTACCACTTAACTTTTCTAAATCCTGGGTAGTAAAAGTGGGATTTTCAGCATTTCCCAAAGTTTGTAAGGATCTTTCCTTTGCCTCTTCCACCATTTTTTCCGAAATATCGCTGGCATAAACCTTTGCCCCAGCTTCAGCTAAGGGGATGCTCAGACTACCCACACCACAGCCAGCATCACAGATCGAGAGTTCGTTTAAATTGTTGTCGGCTTTTAGCCAATCAAGAAGCGTATCCACCGTTTGCTGATGCCCATTACGAATGTCTAGCTGGACTTTATTGACTTCGCCATCACCGTAAATGCGTCTCCATCGGTCAAAACCTGTAGAATTGAAATATTCTTTAACAACTTTTTTATCATCAACTACGTTCATAAAACTTTATTTGTTCAGGTTTACTCATGGTTAAAGTTACCATTACAAACTACTCTTGAAACAGGTTTGCCAATAAAATTTGGGGTTGTCTTTCGTCAATGTCTGTCAACATGGGTTTTTGTGCTTGCTCATGCCCTGGTGATTCGCGTTTTTTGTCACAAATGATTTAGGAATATCTTCTAGCTGATTCGCTGCCAGGAAAGTTCTTGAGTCGCTTGATCCAAATGCCAGCGCAATAAGTCAGCTGATTGAGCTTGAACAATTCCCGGTAAGCCGATCGCCTGTCTGGGTGTAACTGTTGCAAGTGCGATCGCCTGTTCTACCTCACATATTCCCCACTTGACTAAATTTTCCACTCCGACTAATAACGGTAAAGTTGTCCCTGATAATGTTCCATCTAAAAGTCTTGCTGTGCCACCTTTAACTTCAATTCGCCGACTATCCCAAGGATAAACTCCATCGGGTAGTCCTAGAGGTGCGAGGGCATCACTGACGAGGAAAAGCCCTTCTGTGCTACAAGCGCGTAACAGTAAATTTATCATCATCGGGCAGACGTGCTGACCGTCGGCAATGAAACCACACATGACATCAGAATGGGTAATTGCTGCTCCGAGTAACCCCGGTTCACGATGGTGTAATGGTGGCATAGCATTAAAGGCATGAGTCACCATTGTCGCACCCAGTTCAAAAGCACCTTCAGCTTGGGCTGCGGTGGCTTGCGAATGTCCTAAACTAACGGTAATGCCTAGAGAACGTAAATATGGAATCACTTCACCAGTTGGATCTAACTCTGGTGCTAAAGTGATAACTTTCACAATCTGGCTATAATCGCCTAAAACCCTCTTTACTTCGTCAACAGTTAATGGTAAAAGGTACTCTGCCGGATGTGCCCCACGTTTCTCATAATTTAAAAATGGTCCCTCTAAATGTACGCCTAAAATTTGAGCAGAAGATGTGGAGAGGGAATTAAGAACGTCCTCTTTGATGTTGTGACTTTGGATCACATCAGCAATGACTGCAAGCGATCGCTGAATATTTTCGACTGAAGTTGTCACCAGGGTAGGTAAAAACGCATCTACTCCTGCATCCCACAAAAATTGACATATTTTCTCTAGTAAATAGGTGTCGTTCGTCGTTAAGTCTGGAAATGCCAATCCCATTGCGCCGTTAATCTGCAAATCCACCCCACCCAAAGAAATCCAATCACCACCAACATCCAACACTTGTAGGTTGGTTGGTCTCACTCTTTGGAAAACTGTACTCATTGGCAGAATTTGCTCAATTCTACCCCGATTAACCAAAAGCATTTGCAAATCTTTGTAACCAGGTACTCGAGCATTGATAATGTCTAAAGGAGTCATAGCTTGCGGCGGTAGTAGGGGCAGGTTTAATTTCAATGATTTGTCAGCTTCTGATATATTTTATGAAACCCGACCCTACCAACCAATCACCAACAACCAACATTTAACAATTTTATGATCGGCATTATTATGGGCAGCGACTCCGATTTACCTACAATGCAAGGTGCGATCGCAGTTTGTCAAGAATTTGGTGTTGTCACTCAAGTGGAGATTATCAGCGCACATCGTACCCCAGAACGCATGGTGGAATATGCCAAATCTGCCCATCAGCGTGGTTTTAAAGTGATTATTGCTGGTGCGGGTGGTGCTGCCCATCTGCCTGGAATGGTAGCATCTTTAACCCCTCTTCCCGTGATTGGTGTTCCCATACCCAGCCGTCACTTACAGGGAATTGATTCTTTGTATTCAATTGTACAAATGCCAGCAGGTATACCAGTAGCAACTGTTGCCATAGGTAATGCTAAAAATGCTGGACTTTTGGCAATACAAATTCTTGCTACCCAGCAACAAGAATTACTTGCCAAAGTGCTACAATACCGCAAAAATCTCTCCGAATCGGTAACGGCAAAGCAAGCAAAGTTAGAAAAACTGGGCTTTGAACAATATTTAAAACAGATGAATGA
>JAQYWP010001125.1 GCA_029379285.1 Rhizonema sp. PD38 | reverse complement strand
TTTTGTATTCTTTATTTACTTTTTCCGAGTTTATTCGGTAGGTGCAAGATCTGAGGTAGGCAAGAAACCTCCGTCTTGCAGTTCCTTTACACTATCCTTAACAGCCTGAATAATGAAATCAAGATCTTCATCTGTATGGGCTGTGGATAGTGCACTAAATGATTGTCGAAGGTAAACTCCTTTATCAATAAGGTGATGATATAGTAGATAATTTGTTAGTGTTACCTGCTCTGAAGAATCCGAATTAACTGGAGGATCTGAATTACTTAAAGGAACAGAGTTAAATATTGAACCGAAATTCGCAAGTTTGATGGGTATTTCTTCAACTTCAAAGTAAGTATTCAGCTTTTTGACGAACTGCGATGTGCGTTGATTCAATTGTTGCTGAAGGGTAGGTCCTTGATTTTTTAGATGTTTGAGTACTACTCGTGCAGCAGCCATAGCCAGAGGATGCTTGCAAAAAGTTCCAGACAATAGTGTCGTTTCTCCTCGAGGAAAAGATACGTCCCCATAGTTCCACATACCACCATCAATTTTATCCATATAACTCGCCTTACCGGCGATAATTCCAATCGGCATACCACCACCAACAATCTTTCCATATGTGGCTATATCAGCCTCAACGTCAAACCATGCCTGAGCACCACCTAAATGAATCCGAAAACCAGTAATTATTTCATCAAAAATAAAAACTATCTCTGACTCTTTTGTGAATTGCCTCAATTGTTGAAGAAACTCTTTAGGTTGTAAGTCTGGTTGTCTGCTCTGTACAGGCTCTACAATAACAGCTGCTAATTCGTTCTTATGCGCTTTTATTATTTCAAGAGACTGAGGGTGCCCATAGTCCAAAACTAAAACATCTTCTGCAATATTTGGCGACACTCCTAGATAAGCTGGCACTGTATATGTGTTTCCCTCTGTTTTCTGTGCTTTAACTAAAGCGCCATCAAAATGACCATGATAAGAATTTGAAAACAGCACAATCTTGTTGCGACCTGTTACTGCTCGTGCTATTCTTATTGCAGTCATTACTGCTTCTGTGCCTGTATTAATAAAGGCCACTCGCTCCTTTCCTGTGAGGTCACTAACTAACTCAGCAACCTCACCAGCCAGATCTGATTGTGGTCCGATTTGTATGCCTTGTTCGAGTCGCTCTGCAAGAGCTTCCTTAATAAAGGAGGGGTTATGACCAAAGAGATTCACTCCAAACCCCATTGCTATATCTATATATTCGTTATCATCAACATCCCACATTCTAGAATTCAAAGCGTGCTTACCAATGATGGGATAGACTATCTCTTTAATGCGCGGATAAAATCCTTCTGAACCTCTTGGATCAGCGAGAACTGAACGATAATTTTGTGCAAGTCGTTTGGATATTTTTGTGCGCTGTGTATAGCTGGCAATTAAAGTTTCTAAATGCTTCTGTTGACGAAAATTGAGGTTTTCTATTAATATCGGCTTAGTAGATTGTACTAAATCAATCTGCTCATTGTCTTCTTGTAAGTTGATTTTTTTAGTTTTCATTAAAATTATATTTCATTAAGTTACAAGTCAGTAGGTAAATAATTTTTCTGAATTCAACCAAGGAAGTTTTATCGGGAAAGGCACAGGGCAGGAGGCAGCTATGCTGAAGGGAATTCTGACTCCTGTTCTCTGCCTGTGACCTAAGGAAACAAGGATTTAAGACCCCTATTGAATGTCCGTTCAGTGGCTCTCGTTCAGTCGGGGTCGGAATTCCCGTCTTAATGAAACATAAGTGCCCTCTGCCCTCAGCATAGCTGCCTTCTTCAACCTCAAGTTGAGCTTGGTTTACGACAGACAAAGCAGACTGTATCAGCCATACCAGTTACTGCTAAATCAAGTTCAATATCATAGATACTAATTTCTGTAAACCCTACCTTTTCTAGAGCAGACTGAATCTCAGTCTTAAAATAACCTCTCACAGGCCAAACAGTATCTAGACGTTTCCAGCAGTCTCTTTCTTCTAATTGAAATGTCGTTATATAAATTCGACCTTCTCTAATATCTGGATGATAAATTCCTTTCTTAGCCCAAGCATACTCGTCCTTAATATCACCTGAGACAACACCGTTCCAAGTTGAACGATTGTATCCATCATCTAAACGTATGTCGAATAAAAATATACCATTGCTTTGAAGTGCAGCATACACATTGTTGAAAGTACTGGTTAATTCTTCAAGATTAAGAATGTGATTGAAACCCAAACCAATGGAAAAAACGGCATGGAAACTAGGTGGCAATTCAAAGAAGCGTGCATCTCCAAGAATGAATTTACAATTAGGTGCATTCTTACGAGCATATTGCAACATTGTTTCAGAACGATCAAGCCCAGTCACTTGATAACCTTTATTTAGCAAGCATTTTGATATTTGTACTGTGCCACAACAAAGTTCAAGAATGTTCGCTATTTCAGGAATGTACGGTAATAGTAATTTTTCTAAGATTGGCAAGGTTATTTCATTATAACCTGGTCCCCAAGACTCGCTATATATTCTGGCATATGGCTCATTAAACTCGGAATAGCTAGTTTCTGATAACAACATAAAAAATCACTCCATTTTCTAAAGATAAAGTAGGTTTAGCTGTTGGTCTGCTATGAATATAATTTCGCTTGTAAGTTTTAAATACATGAAACTTTTTGTCGCACGAAGAATTCAGCAGACAATATCAAAAATTAAGGTTACTTAGGGTACTAAAAATTTGCCTTCGTTCATCGTTAAATGCACTGCGACCATGCATAAATCTTGAATTATCCATCATCACTAGATCGCCTGCTTGCCACGGGATTTCCTCTTTCAGGTTGTTTAAGACTTTCTCTATTTCATTGACGACTTCATCAGGAGTTCTTGAACCATCTTCAAAAATCGGTTCTTCTGTCTTTTTTTGTGTTGCCCAAAAAGTGTTGGCAAATGCATCTTGATTCCCATACTTGGTTTTAACAACAGCTGAGCAAACGTATTCCATAGAGACGATCTGTTCTTCTTTAATTTGGTAAGTTACGCCTTCAAAACCGTCTAGTATTTGCTTTATATCGATTATTGTAGCATCGTCGGATCTAGCAAATCTCTTCAATATATCAAATGGAATATTATTA
>JAQYWP010001124.1 GCA_029379285.1 Rhizonema sp. PD38 | reverse complement strand
ATGCTGATGGCTACTTTACTGAAGTTGCAGTTCGCCTCCAAGATGAATGGTGCTTTGTTGCAGCATTTAGTGAAGAGATTTCAGAAAGCGTTGTGCGATTGGGAGGAGAAGGACACCGGGCGATCATATCTCGGCTAAAGTTGGAAACCAATACCACCTTATTTGAACAACTCAATTTTTTGAGCAAAGGCGATCGCTCATCAACAATACCAGAATTTGCCTATCTTCTCACCCCAGGACTAGCACTCTATGAAGAAGCAAGGTACAGCAGCTATCCCAGCGCTTGGAAGCAACAACTCAAAGGATGCGCCACTGACAAAGCTTTACTGTGGGGTGGTGTATCAACAATGCGCAAGGATCTTGACGACAAAACGACAAAGGAGGAATTTGCCCTGTTACCGCAACGGGCGTTTGTACCGCCAGGAACTGTGTACGTTTTTAATGGCGAAGTACTTACAAACTCGCGACTATTACCAGAACAGGATGAGCGGCGGTGGTTGGAGACTTTTAAACAGCTTAATTATGGAAAACTTTTATGGGGACAAGGAACTTAATCAATGAGTGATTTTCGTACTGGATATCTTTACACGCTTGCACCAATTCATTGCGGTGGAGAAGGCGATTTAGGAAATATCTTGGATATTGTCCGCGAAGTACACACCGATTTTCCTTACATTCCTGGCTCTTCGCTGAGAGGTAGCCTGCGCTGGGATGTAAACTCTATGAACCCAGCAGCCGCAGATAAATTATTTGGTAAAGAATTGAGTGCGGACGGACAAATGGGGATTCATCAAGTTTGGTTTGGTGATGCCCGTTTGTTGTGGGTTCCAATGCGAACAATGTCGATGAACGGCAACCGAAATGTATTTACTTGGGTAAGTTGCCATTCGCTGATTCGTAGATCATGCATTGCTATCTAAACTGCCGATAAACGAGTTTCCCGAAAATCCCGTGGGAACTCAAACTGGTACTTATGATGTTGCTGATGCTCAATTGCAAGTTTCAGCACTTACGGAACCGCAAAAGCAAGTGATCGCCTTGGCTGGAAATTGGGAGCGATCGCTTAAGAATGCAGTTAAGTCAACATGGGAAAAGAACCGCATTGTTCTTGCGGATAGTGATTTTCAAACCTTAATGGAGCATTCGCTATGGACACAAATTCGTAACAAAATTAACAAAGTTGGTGAAGATGACGAAAATGATTCTGAAGGTGGTGCCGAAATATTTTGGACAGATGTTTGCATTCCTAGAGATACTATATTGTACTACCCTTGGGGTTATAAATTAAACAAAAATAATCCTGTAAGCCAATACGAAAATGATTTGTTAATGGATGTTGTGACAGGATTATTCCAAATTGGAGGGCAAGCCAACGTCGGACGCGGTTGGGTACAAGGATGGGTAACAAATAATACCTTACCTGAATTACAGACCAATCAACTGATGCATGTGGAGGTGTAGTCATGGTTAAACCGGAACAAATAAGTCTTACTGCTCACAAACACATTCAAACATACCTAGAAAGCAGTGCAAAAACAGCTATCGACAAAGAAGATTTAAACGCTATTTTAAGATTATCTCAACATTTACGAGTTTTTGGTTTACTTTCAGCCGCAGCCTACGTTAAACAAACGAATGCTCAAGAAGGAAAAGTGCGATCGCGTATTCTCCCAGTATGGAAATCTTTACTCGGTCAATTTATCAATCCGCAAAAGCCACCTTCAGAAGATGAATTACGCGAGGCGATCGTCAAAATGGCACGGACAGAACCAGCAAAATACATGGCTACTTGGCGTAAAGCAATGATGCTATCTAATCATTGGAATTTTTGGGCACGAGCTTATTCTGCAACGCCGCCAATACAGTTCCGTTAAGCTTTCTCTGTATTGCTGCAACAGCGATTGGCAAGCATCACACCACAAGGAAAAAGTTAAAAGTTAAAAGTTAAAAGGCAAAAGAAAGAAAAAGAAAAAGAAAAAGCGGTTTCAATCCCCTAAATTTATTTATGGAAAAACAAAAAAAGATTTTTTTCGAGACAAAAAAAAGTGAGTATAAAATCCACGCCAGTTGCTTTCCGACGCAATGCGACAGGAACGCACTGGCTCCCTAATTTTAATTATGGGTATTCTCTTTTTACTTTTTACTTTTATCTTTTTACTTGTTTATGTACACTGGACCCCAACTCATTAAGTTACTAGAAAATCAACATCAACGTAGAGGTAATTCAGACTTATTCAGGACGGGTACTTTTACCCTACTTTGGAGAAGCAAAGTTGGTTCGTTTCCCCATCCCGATGTCGAGACAATGGTTTCTGCGGGAGAACCCTGCGGTGCATGGCGTATCGCTAACGGACGACCGGAAGATAAACGCCAATTGGACGCAAACTTGGATAAAATGCTGGAACTTCCACTTAACGGCTATATTCCCGGTTCTTCAATTCGGGGAATAGTGCGTACATGGGCAATGGAACGTCCAAGCATCCGCCGCCAAATGTTAGAATTGCTGGGGTGTCAGGAAAGAAATGTCATTCAAGCAGGCAAAATCGAATTTTTAGATGCATGGCCCTCTGAAGCAACTAAACTTGTTTTAGATATTGTCAACCCGCAGCAGAAGTTCCAAGTCTACCATGAAGAACAAGGAAAACCCATTTCGCTTTATACGCTAGGAAACGGTGAAGACAGTATTGCAGTCACGGTAGCAATCCGAGGAATTCCAGGTAAAGTCAGCCCTGAAGACGTAGAAACTGTTTGGCAATGGGTACAGCAAGCACTCAGCGTCTATGGAGTTGGCAGTCGTACCGCCGCAGGATACGGATGTATTAAAGCACCATCAAATTTTCAAGCATCAAGGGAATTGCGTCAAGCTGAAAATGGTTGTACTAGTAAAACGTTTGAATTTACACTTTACACTCAGGGGTGTGCCGGTCCAGATAGGGAAAAACAGGAATTTCGCCCTTCCCACTGGCGCGGTTGGCTGCGTTCATGGATACTGCGATTTCTGCTAGGTGTCATGTCGAAAGATCGAGCAGAAGAAACGCTATGGGAACTTATGGGAACACTAGAGCCGAAAACCCGTAAAGGATGCGTGCAAATACGCATGACTCCAAGAGAAACTTGGGG
>JAQYWP010000176.1 GCA_029379285.1 Rhizonema sp. PD38 | reverse complement strand
ATTCAGTGAATAAGACAAAAATTAAAAAGCAAAATTAAGATTTTTTTTGAAGCGTTATATTTTGTTTTGAAAACATATAAAGATTTATTTCCAGAAACGCCAGACAAGGAATAATGGATTTTTTGTTATTTACGGTAGAGAAATTCGGATGATAAATTGTGATTTATCATAATTTATCTGTATTAAACAATTAGTTGAAATACTTGTTTTTAGAAATACTATATTCAATTAACTATTTATATTTTGATAATGCCTATATTTCAAATTTAATAAAATTCAAAAAACTATGAGATTGTTCTTTGAATTTTTTTTGCAGCTTTCTGGACAATTCTACTCATATTTGTTAAGTAACTAGCGTGCTTCATCTCACTAGGTTTCTGTTCGGGTTGCTTGAGAAAACGATAGTGTAAAAATACATCTTTATAACAAATATTTACATCTTCACCTGAACATAAACGAGCGAAATTGACTGCTGGATACTCCATATAATGAATTCGATGAATCGGCTTTAATCCATCTTGATTGTAAAGTACGTTATTAATGTTGACGAAAGCATCAGCATTTGCACAATTACCTGTTCTTTCTTGTCCATTTGGACTGAGTGTAAAGTTGAACAAAGGAAGATTAGATTTAAAAGTCAAATAATTAAACAAGTGAGCATCATCCCACCATGTAGTAAGCCATTCAACTTCTCTATTTTCAACAAGTTGATTATGAAAAAAGTCTAAATTTTTGTGATTAAATAAACCTTGTTTAGAAGCAAAAAAATCAGAGCAGTGTAGTCTAGGACGCAAGTCTTTCTCATTGAAAAGATTATATTCTTCTAATAACGGTATATTTAATGGTACTTTGTGACGAGGTTTAGTATGTATCCAGTCGTCAAAAACAAAATCATAGTCGTTGAGTTTATCAAATACATCAGCGAATGATTTCATTACTAAACTATCAGCATCGCAAAAGACAAACTTATCAAAATCTCCATCAAAAACACACATTTTGCGTTGTAGATGACCTGTAGACCACCAATTACGGAAAATTTTGGATTTTTTAGCACCTGAATGAACAGCCCATACCTGATGTGCAAAATCTTCCCAACGTTGAACTGAGTCCCAATTGTCATAAAGCGTTACGTTCTTTCTAAGAGTGACTTCGCGCTTCACTCGGTCCAATCGTTCATCATAAGGAATAATGCAAACAGGAATATCTGGACTAATATTCACCTCAATACTATTGAGTAATCCCACTAACTGATCGTACACTACGTCATTTGCAAGCGTATAAATACCGAAAAATTCCATCTTTAATCTCTTTGCTCATTACATTTACTCTTGTTATAGTTAAATAGTTCCCAATAACTTAGTTCAAGTAACATTTGATCATCAAAAAGTTAAATTTTCATATATATCAATCCTAAATTTTTGGCGAGAAAAAAGCCCTCGACTTCTTGAATAAGTCTGGTATCTGTGTCTGGCAATTTTCACAAATTAGGTAAGATTGCTATATATAAGCAGCTAGATAATGACATTAGCAACAGTGTATTCTATATATCACTACTCGCGCTCTTTATTATTCCCAGATAGTTAGTTGTATGAACATCTTAATGATATCCTCTACATTTCCTTATCCACCGACACGGGGGGGAACTCAGGTAAGAACTTTTAATTTACTCCAGTATCTTAGTCTACGCAATTCCTTAACCTTGGTGACTCAAAGAGAATCAGATGTTACAGATGCAGAAATACAGGGATTGCAGGATTGCGTTGATCGACTCATCGTTTTTAATCGCCCTTCAGACTCGGTGACAGGTGGAAGAATACTGAAAAAATTTCAGCGTTTCACGACATTTATGTTTCAAGGGACACCGCCAAGTGTATTAAACCGTTACTCAGTCGATATGCAAAACTGGATTGATAACTTTGTAGAAGCCGGAAAATGTGACACGATTACCAGCGAACACAGCGTTAACGAAATCTACGTGCGTCCGCATTTTCAAAAACGGCTGAAAACTTTGGTCAACGTTCATAGCTCTGTCTACAGTACCTGTCGCAACTTGCTAGAAACTGGTATTTCGGAAAATAGATTAAGAGATATAATTTACCTGCCACTTTTACGCCGTTACGAGCAAAGCTACACCTCTAAATTTTCGGCACTTGTGGTCACAACACAAGAAGATAGAGTCCAATTACAAAAGTTTAACCCAAATACTGAAATTATAGTTATTCCTAATGGTGTAGATTTGGTTTCATTTCCAAAGCGGAACGTAGATCCAGGAGGACACCGCTTAATTTTCATCGGTGCAATGGATAATTTAGCAAATGTTGATGCTGTTTGCTTTTTCAGTAATGAAGTCTTGCCAGAAATCCAAAAAAACTATCCTGATACAACTTTCGATATTGTAGGTTCTCGTCCTGTACCATCCGTTTTAGCACTCAAAGAAAAACCCGGAATTACCGTTACTGGACGTGTGCCTTCAATGGTAGAGTACTTACATAAAGCAACTGTCTGTATTGTACCAATGCGGACTGGGTTCGGCATTAAAAATAAAACGTTGGAGGCGATGGCTGCGGGCATACCAGTTGTCGCTAGTGATTGCGGTTTAGAAGGACTAGTCGTAGACAAGATAAATTTACCACTCAGGGCATTGCGAGCAAATCAGCCAGCAGAGTACATTTATCTGATTAGTCAACTTTTTGTAAATCCACAGTTACGAGCTGAACTGTCCGACAACGGCAGAAAACTGGTAGAAACAGAATTCACTTGGGAAATTGCAGGTAAACGCTATGAAGAAGCATGTTTTAACAAAAGTTAGAAGTCAAAATATAGCGCTTCTCGTTTAAGTCATATACATGATGCTCCCACCGATCTTAGCAGCGCATAATTCTTGACTTTCAGGAGATTAGCCATTCCTAAAATCATTTAGGATTGCTATATATAGTTTTCACAAGTCAAAATTATGGCAGGACATAGTAAATGGGCAAATATTAAGCGCCAGAAAGCAGCAGTGGATGCAAAAAAAGGAAAGACCTTCACTCAGCTGTCGCGTGCAATTATTGTAGCAGCAAGAAATGGTGTGCCCGATCCGATGGCAAATTTTCAACTTCGCACGGCAATTGAAAAGGCGAAGGCGGCAGGTATTCCCAATGATAATATCGACCGGGCGATCGCTAAAGGTGCAGGTACATTTGCAGGTGATACCCCAATGGAAGTCATTCGTTACGAAGGATATGGCCCTGGAGGTGTAGCAATTTTAATTGAAGCTTTGACGGACAATCGAAATCGCACTGCGGCTGACTTACGTGCTGCCTTAAGTAAAAACGGTGGGAATCTCGGTGAAACTGGTTGCGTGAGTTGGATGTTTGCTCAAAAAGGTGTTTGCACGGTTCAGTTTATTGTTGATGAAGAACAGCTTTTGGAAGTATCTCTCGAAGGTGGAGCCGAATTTTATGAGATTGCTGAGGATGAGATGGCTGTAGTGTTTACTGAAGTTGCCAATTTAGAAAACCTCAGCAAAATTTTAAAAGAAAAAAGCTTTCGGGTGATTGACACAGAATTGCGCTGGCTTCCCGATAATTACGTTGAAATTACCGATCCTGATCAAGCGCGATCGCTTTTAAAGTTAATTGATTCTCTGGAAGGTTTGGATGATGTACAAAATGTTACTGCCAATTTTGAAATGGCAGAACAACTTATGGTTTTGAGCATGGCTTAAGGAGAATGGGAGGTTTCAGTCGTCCTGAGTTCTGAGTACCTAACCGCACATGTAGCCCCATACATCAATGAGCGAGAATAGATAATGGACACTTTTTTACTTTTTTTCATAACTAAATTTAGGGTTTTCAACCCATACAATCCTAAGTTCCCAGTTCTGACTCTGTTCTGATGGACTCAGGAATTGGAACTCAGAACTCTTTTTAGTAAAAAAATCTACACAAAAACTTCATATTAATAACATGACACTGACATATCTCTTTGGGATAGTTGAATTGTCGATTTTTCTACCAGATGAGGGATGTCAAATGAATAAGTTCGCTAAAGCATTATTCCTAGCTATCGTGTTTGCTGCTCCTGTCGCAATTTCTGCACCTGCTGTTCAAGCTAAAACTGCTACAAGTTTAAATACAGCTAATAAATCTGTAAAATCTCACGCTGGTACAAAATCGAGCAAACATCGTAAACACTACAAGCATAGAACAGGCTCTATACACAAAAGCGCTATGAAGCCCACTGCATCCACAAGCAAGTAGTCCTTCAAATGCTTAACCAGGGTTGACACGGTCGCAACTCAAAATCTACCATCTGAATCGTGACAACTCGTGAAGGCTGCTGATTGTAAATGGTTAGCAGCTAAGGGAAAACAGAAATTAGCACTCAGCTATTAGCCATTGGTTACCAGGTTTTTTAAAGTGTGAATCATATTGAAAAACTTTAGACTAACTTTTGTCTTGGCTTCATTTTAGTTTTCAACTCAACGACAAAACATTTAAGTCGTTCCTACTTTGAGGAACGACTTTTCACTTTCTGGCATTCAGCCTTTAGCTATCAACGATCAAAACTATACGGCTAAAGCTAGCCGATAGCTCAAGCAAAGACTCACTTGCTCTTAAGAGCCTAAATGCGTCATAATAATAGTCAAAATGCTGTAATCTATCTTAACAATGGCGCAATCGCAGCTTCATCAAACTCTTAACCCTCCCCAAACACCGACACACCAGCAGGGATATGAATATGATTTAGTCATTGTTGGCGGTGGGATTATTGGCTTAACTTTAGCTGCGGCTTTAAAAGATTCTGGATTAAGCGTACTGCTAATTGAGGCGAAAGTGGAATCAGCTGCAGTGACAAAAGGACAAGCTTACGCAGTACATATGCTTTCGGCACGAATTTACCAGGGAATAGGAGTTTGGGAAAAAATGTTGCCCCAAATTGCGACTTACCGTCAAGTTCACCTTTCTGATGCTGATTATCCTGATATTGTTAAATTTCAAACAGCGGATATAGGAACTGAAGATTTGGGTTATGTGGCGGAACACCAAGCACTATTGTACCCATTACAGGAGTTCGTCAAAAATTGTCCGAATGTCACTTATCTGTGCCCGGCTGAAGTGATCGATACATGCTACCAGCAGGATATGGTAGTCATAGATATTAGAGTGGCAGGAGAAATGCGGCGGGTTCGCAGCTTACTAGTCGTAGCCGCAGATGGTGGGCGATCGCGTACCCGCCAAGCTGCCGGAATCAAAACTTTTGGCTGGAAATATTGGCAGTCTTGTATTGTCGTCTTTGTCAAACCAGAAAAACCCCACAACAACACGGCATACGAAAAATTTTGGAGAAGTGGTCCATTTGCAATTTTACCTTTATTGGGAAATCGCTGCCGAATTGTTTGGACTGCTCCTCATGAAGAAGCAAAAGCTTTATGCGCGTTGGATGATGAGCAATTTCTCTTGGAGTTACAACAGCGTTATGGCAATCAGATGGGCAAGTTGGAATTGCTGGGCGATCGCTTTATATTTCCCGTACAACTCATGCAAAGCGATCGCTATGCCCTGCACCGACTTGCTTTAGTTGGTGATGCAGCACACAACTGCCATCCTGTTGGTGGACAAGGTTTGAATTTGGGTATTCGTGATGTGGCTGCTTTGGCGCAGATCATACAAGAAGCACGCTCTCAGGGTCAAGACATTGGCTCTATTCAGGTTCTCAAACAATATGAACGCTGGCGACGGCGAGAGAATATAGTGATTCTGGGTTTCACCGATCTGTTAGATCGAATGTTTTCCAACAACTTCTTACCAATAGTGATAATTCGTCGCATCGGTTTAGGAGTTTTGCGACGAACCCCTCTAGTCAAAATATTTGCTCTCAAGTTGATGATCGGTTTGTTAGGGCGGACTCCTAAATTAGCCCGACATTAAGATCAACAAGGGCAACACTGGAAAGATTTGGATCATATATGATCTAACTCCGCGCCTCCTGTCTCCTATCTCTTGAGCGCGATACACTGTAATGGTAAAGAAATGTAACTAAATAAATTCTTGTGAACGTCGAAAGTATTACATTAGGGCAGGGTGGTCCGACAGTGACACCTCTGTGTATTGGGACTTGGGCTTGGGGTGATAAACTCTTTTGGAATTATGGCAGTGACTATAGTTCAGAAGAGTTGCAAGCCGCCTTTACTGCTGCGTTAGAAGCTGGCATCACGTTCTTTGACACTGCTGAAGTCTACGGACTGGGGTTGAGCGAGCAATTTTTGGCGCAATTCATGCAACAGACAGATAAGAAGGTGCAGATTGCGACTAAGTATGGTCCTTTCCCTTGGCGATTTGCATCCAACTCCGTTGCCGATGCCTTAACAGACAGCTTGAAACGCTTGCAAGTTGAGCGTGTTTCTTTATACCAAGTGCATTGGTCGTTTCTCTTTTTTATGAGTCAAGAAACTCTCATGAATGCCCTTGCAGATGAAGTCAAGCGGGGTAGAATTGAAGCAGTTGGTGTCAGTAATTACTCAGCCGAGTAAATGCAGGAGGCTCACCAGATCCTGGCGGCGCGTGGAGTTCCTTTAACTGTAAACCAAGTACGCTACTCTTTACTAAGTCGGCAAATCGAAACTGCAGGTATTCTCAACACTGCTCGGGAATTAGGCGTAACAATTTTAGCATATAGCCCTTTGGCTCAGGGACTACTAACAGGTAAGTACACTGGCTTTGATTCCCCTACTGGTGCTAGAAGGATAGATCCGCGATTTAGTAAAGAAGGCTTACGAAAAATTGAGCCAGTGATATCTTTGCTACGTAGTTTAGGAGATCGATATGATCGCACTCCCGCCCAAGTTGCCCTCAATTGGTTAATTGCTCAAGGTAATGTCATTCCCATTGCTGGCGCAAAAACACCCGAACAAGTACAACAAAATGCGGGTGCTTTAGGTTGGAGATTAAGTGATGAGGAGATTGCCCAACTCGAGCAAGTCAGCCGTCCTTGGCTAAATTAATCATTGACTGGAATTTCAACTGTCAGCATCAAACGAACTATATAAGTGAGGAGTTAAGAGTTTTAGTATGAGAAATCAAAATCATAACTCTTAACTCTTAACTTATCTAAGAAGCTGATTCTCTAGCTTTGGTAATACCTACCTTTTTTGTCGGTGTCATAGAGGATTCCCGACGAGCAGTCCGAGGCTTGGGCTTGGAACTAACACGTTTTTCTCCTTCTGTGGGGTTGGCTTCTGATGGTGTCCAATTAGAACGATTTCGTTCACCACTAGGAAATTCTCGACGCCCACTTCGCAGCTTTGGTTTGGAGGTGGGAGGTAGAATATCCTCATCTGTAAGACCACCGTCTGATTGTAACCAGGCAGGACGAGTTTGATCGTAAGCGATTTGCAAAGCGGCGGCAGCGATCGCCTGAGCGTCATATTTTTCAATTAACTCACTGACTATCGGCAAAAACGAAGCCAGACGCTCGCCTGCTAATGCTTCTCGCACTTGCGTTTGTAACTTTTCTAACTGCTTTCCTTCTATTTGTGTCCGTGTGGGGATCGATAGCAATTGCCAGTTTTGGCGCACATGGCGCTCAAATACCTGCTGTTTGCGTCGTTCAAATGGCTGTACTAAAGAAATTGCAGTCCCTTCTTTACCTGCTCGACCGGTACGACCGATCCGATGAACGTAGGTTTCAACGCTATCAGGTAAGTCGAAGTTAATCACATGAGAGAGTTGATCAACATCCAACCCTCGCGCTGCAATGTCCGTTGCTACCACCCAACGCACTTGGTGATTGCGAAATCTGAGCAACAACCGTTCTCGTGCTTGTTGTGATAAGTCACCGTGATATTCATCCACACTATGACCTGCTGCTTGCAATTGATTGGTCAGTTCTGCTGCAGTTCGTCGAGTCCGGACAAAGATCAACGCTGTTTCTGGATCTTCCATTTCCAAAATCGGTTGTAAAGCCCGAGCTTTGGTCAAATGGCGCGGTACGAGGTAAGCAACTTGATTGATTTTATTGGGAGCGGCTTTTGGCTGCTCGACATTCACTGTTACTGGCGATCGCAGAAACTTTGAAACCAAGGAGCGAATTGATGGCGGCATTGTTGCCGAGAATAGAGCTGTCTGACGATCATCTGGTGCTTGGGAAAGTATTTTTACTACATCGTCGATAAAGCCCATGCTTAACATTTCATCAGCTTCATCCAACACCAACCATTTCACCTGATCTAATTTCAGGCAGCCGCGATCTAACAAATCTATGACTCGTCCTGGTGTACCTACGACCATATGAACGCCGCGTTTCAATTGTAAAATCTGACGGTCGATCGATTGTCCGCCATAGATTGCTAAAACTCGCAATCCTTGGTTGCTAATGAATTCGCAAATCGCATCATGTACTTGGATTGCCAGTTCGCGAGTTGGTGTCAGAACCACCGCTTGTACGGCTTTTTGATTGATATCCAACCGCTCTAAAATTGGTAGAGAAAATGCTGCTGTTTTACCAGTACCAGTTTGGGATTGACCCACCACATCACGACCCGCAAGTAGCTGTGGAATTGCTTGCATTTGAATGCTAGTTGGTGCGGTAAAGCCTATTTTTTCTAATTGCTGAACGCACTCTTGTGAAAGTCCTAATTCTTGAAACGAAAGGTTCATCAACTCTCCTAATTTGTAACTTTTGACTTTTGTAAAAAGTTAGTTGTAACTACTAACTCTAATTAGTTATTGACAATTCGACCGTAGAGGTCGTATGCATCAGCGTCTTGGATCGCTACTGGCACAATAGTTCCTAACCTTGATTTTCCTACCGATTGAGATTGGTGGGAATTATCCTCATCAATATAAACTTGTCCATCCACTTCTGGAGCAAACCTGGTTGAACGACCGATTAACTGTCCTGTTTCGGGATTTTCTTGTTCAATTAAGACGTCAACCACCTTGCCAATTTCTTGTTGATTTTTCTTGAGAGAAATGGGCTGTTGGAGTGCCATTAGTGCATCCCGCCGCTCATCCATAACGAATTGTGGCAGCTGATTTGGTAGATTGTACGCGGGCGTTCCTTCCTCTAGTGAGAAGGTGAAAACACCAACATGATCGAATTCATGACGCTGGACAAACTGCAATAGATGCTCAAAATGCTCATCCGTTTCGCCAGGGAAGCCGACGATAAAGGTTGTCCGCAGCACAGATAAAGGTAGTGCGTCCTTAAGAGCAAAGGTAATAGCATCATTTACTCTTCCTTGCCAAGGACGGTTCATAGCCCGAAGAACTTCTGGATGGGAATGTTGTAACGGCAAATCTAGGTATGGTAAGACATTGGGTGTTTCTTTAATTGCCGCTATCACATCTGGAGTTAATCCAGTCGGATAAGCGTAGTGCATCCGAATCCACGATACATCTACTTTTCCCAAAGCTCGCAGTAATTCGGCTAGTTTTGGTTTCCCGTAGATATCCTTACCATAATTCGTAGTAATTTGGGAAATCAAAATGATTTCCTGCACCCCTTCGGATGCTAATTGCTCAGCCTCAGCGACAATAGATTCAATAGTACGCGATCGTTGTTTTCCTCTGAGATGAGGAATAATACAAAACGCACAACCATAATCGCATCCTTCGGAAACCCGCAAATAAGCTACCCCAGTGGTTGTAGTGCGGTAGCGCGGTGTGGTTTCATCGGCAATGTAGGTTGGTTGTGCACTGACGAGCTTAACGCGCTCTCCTTGTTCTACCCGCTGAATAACATTTACAATTTTGTTATATTCGCCTGTGCCTACCACCGCCACTGCTTCGGGCAACTCTTCCAACAATTGCTCTTGGAAGTGCTGCGCCATACAGCCTGCGATTACAATTTTTTTATTCGCTTCTGCCAGTTCTACCAAACATCTGACAGATTCCTCTCTAGCCGCTTCAATAAAACTACAGGTATTGACAATAACGTAATCTGCTAACTCTTCATTAGAATCTACGCCGTAGCCTGCTTCTACCAGCAGTCCTAGCATATGCTCTGTGTCAATTCTATTTTTCTCACAGCCAAGGTGAGAAATCGCAATTGTTGGCTTGTCACCCATATTATAGATAAAATTCCAGCTTTTTGTCTTTAATTTGTTTGGCGAAGAGAAATTTCTTGCACACCAGACTTGGGCATGGAAGTCTGAACATCCTCACCAAAAGTCTCTTCATTTATACATTTTTTTAGCTCTGTGACCTTAATTAATCTAGAAATCGTGCGATGATATCTTTATTAATTTGTTTTCTAGAGGAAAACTAAAAAGTCTTTGGGTAAATTCGACACAAGTAATAATTGAAAAAATCGCCTGCTTGTCGGTATTTTACATTACTTAGCGTGTGCGTTGTTAATCTACCCATAAGGAAGCTTCCCTCTGGATGACACTGGTAAAGACGGGAGCCGACATTACCAATAGTCTGTGGAGTGTTGTGAGAAGTCGCTACCAGTATGGAAAATTTCCCGCGACGACGCTGTTATAGCAGTAACGCTACCCGTTTGCTTAGGCTTAACCTGCAACTAACGGTGAGCTTTACACCCACTTAATGGGAAGCGCGAGCGCGATTCTAAGTTGGCAACTCCTCTTGTCGCCCTTTTTATCTTAACATATCTTATGAGAGGTTTTACACCTATTTCCTCCTTGAGATGGAAGCATGAAAACCGACATCATAAAACAGTCAGTGGTTAGAGGTTGGAAGTTAATGAGTGGTGGATAGTAGTTATTTGTGGGTGAGAACTCTCCAGTGAACACTGGTCAGTTCTCTAGCAGGACCAATCTCATGCGTGAGAGCGCTCTTGCGATCAGCAACTAACAACTACAGCTAACAACTAACAACTGACGACTAATAACTAACATAATAATAGTGAACTTACATCAGCTATTTAAAACCAGAACTCCAATTATTGGCGTGGTTCACCTACTACCACTGCCAACCTCACCTCGTTGGGGAGGTAATTTCAAAGCCGTCATAGACCGTGCCGAACAAGAAGCCGCAGCACTCTCAAGTGGAGGAGTTGATGGCATTATTGTGGAGAATTTTTTTGATGCACCATTTACCAAAAACCAGGTTGATCCCGCAGTTGTCAGTATGATGACTGTAGTGTTACAGCAAATCCAGAATTTGGTAACTCTACCTATTGGCATAAATGTTTTGCGAAATGACGCAAAAAGTGCAATGGCGATCGCCACCTGCGTGAAAGCTCAGTTCATTCGCGTGAACGTGCTGACAGGAGTGATGGCAACTGATCAGGGATTAATAGAGGGGGAAGCCCACCAACTCCTGCGCTACCGTAAAGAATTAGGCAGTGATGTGAAAATATTCGCGGATGTGTTGGTAAAGCACGCTCGTCCATTAAGTTCTGTCAATCTCACCACTGCCGTGCAAGACACAATTGAACGCGGTTTGGCTGACGCAGTTATTCTGTCAGGTTGGTCAACAGGTCATCCTCCAAACTTAGAAGATTTGGAATTGGCAACTGCTGCTGCCGATGACACTCCTGTATTTATCGGCAGTGGAGCGAGCTGGGA
>JAQYWP010001123.1 GCA_029379285.1 Rhizonema sp. PD38 | reverse complement strand
TTCTACCCTTTGTAAATACTGAAATTTTTAATCAAGTTTTAGCTGCCGATCGCTCCTCCTCCGGCTGACTTCCTTTATCGCTATCCTCCAGCTAGCCGTTTTGCTCTCGCGTGGTGCGTTCGGGTTTTGGGTTTTTGGATCTGTGGCGGTTCGAGGGGTTGGGGTTTGGTTTTTGGCTCCCCGTTGGTGTGGGGCGAGTCCTTTAAGGCAATCCCCGGCGGTGGTAGGTTTGTTCCCTGATTCCTACTCTCAAGCCTTAGGGCGTTGGGCTTGGCAGTGGTCGGAATCCCTAAAACGCAAATAACCCCACGCGGTAGGCGTAAGGGTCGAGCGTTGCCCCATGATGGGGTAGTTGGGTTGGGTTGTGCCGTGTCAGGTGCCGTCGTGCTTGGAGCCGTGTTGTGTTGGTGCGTAGGGTTTATTCAGCGTACTTGAAAGCGCCTACACTAAAAAGTGATTGTCAGCTACACGCTTTACCCTGTCTTGTTTGCGTCAATCCTCCACCAAAATTTTTAAGTCGTGCAAAATTGCAAAACCCTACCTTGCAGGGTAGTTCACAACACTTTAAGCAGCAAATTTCGTTCAAAAGCACTATTAAATTACTATTGACTTTTTCTAATGCTTGAGGTGCTGTATCGCACTGTCAAGCTCCATTGACTCATAGTGCGGCAGTCTTTCAAATTCTTCAGGACTCATAGCTTCATTCCTTGCTGTTGTAGGGAAGCGCGATCGCCTAACCTCCATCAAACAACCCGGTCATCTTCTAGATCCCAAAAATCACAGCCTGTCCAACTCCTTAAGCCAAGAATCGCCTCTAAAAGCGCTCTCAGAGGGATTTACGAATTTTTGGACAAGTTATGTAACACGACCCTTAAACCCTTACACAGTAAGGGATCGGACAGAGTATGCAACATCGATTCGCAAGAAGAAAAGTGGTTTAAAGGCTGATTCTTTCGTGGCTATCTTCACCAATATTTTTTGTACCGATGGCTGTAAATTCCACTGCGTAAGGGTTCTAGCCATTTTTAAATCTAAAAAGCTTTAAAAAGCTTATAGCGTAAGGGTTCTAGAAGTTTTCACACCCAGACAGATTACTTTTTTGTTGCATACTCTGTCCGGGTTGTTGTCAATAAGCGTGCGGTTTGTATTGACTAGTTATTTCGTATACTCTGAAGTTCCCCGACGGATAAATCCGGTGTCCAATTCCAGATAGTTTGTATTTCGTCCGTGTCATTGATAACCAAATCAGCTAAATAGTTTTCTGCGTTTTGGTCTTTCCCGTCCTGATTTAAAAAGTGTCCGGAGTAGTAAGTCACTGCCAAGTCAGGGTCAATTGAGACACCATTTTTCACAGAACCTTGCACTAATTTAGATATTATTTGTAAGTAAATTTGGCGGGATAAATAAGGCTTAATTCGGCTACGATTATCATCTAAATCCCAACTAGCGCCATCGGCTAATACTAAGCGGCTAGGATTTTAGCGGCAATTTCACTAAGGTATCTACTAAAGCGGTCATGACATTTTTTAGCAGCTTCTTGCTTATCTTCTAAGTTTCGTGATGCGGGTACAGTGCGCTTATTCATCATCTGCAACCATCCGCTCGCTGCTTCAACTTCTCTTGCTGTATCTCCTAGCGCGGGTATCCTGTAAATTTTTTCATCCTGACTTGCGTCTTTCTTTTTAAGTTGTCCATAAAACTCAAGGTTAGTTTGGTCGATTGCTTCAAATACACCAGTAGATAATACTTCACTAGGTCGTCTACCAGTGACTAGCATGATTGCGAGTGCTACTTCACGCCAGTGTTCAGCCTTTGAAGGAAGTACTCTTAACCGTTCTATAGCCCACTCAATTAAATCACTCACACAGGCGTGAGGGGTACTGGTGCGACGTGCTAGAAAGTTGGTTCCTTGACTCTCGCGTTTTTCTCGTGCGATTGAGCTAAAACTTGCTACTAAACCACCGCGAAAAGATTCAAAAGCTTGAGTCAAGTAGTCGATAGTAAATGGCTCCATCCCTTCGAGTTCTTTCGTTATGGTGAACTCTTCTTTTTCAGCATTAACAGCTTTTTTAATGCGGTTTAAAACGTCCACTCGGAGGTTAATTACTGTATTGGGGTTGGGCTTACCGTCTTTAGATCCAGACGCAGCCACTGATACAATTTCTTGGTGACAGTGTGCGACCGTGGCGTATAGTCTGGTATCCATCAAACTCTGTTTTGTTTGAGCGCGTTCTAGTTGCGCTTGAGCAAATTGACGAACACCAATTACTGTTACATCACCGCTTTGGAAACCTTGATAATATTTGCTAGCCAATTTTTTGAGTAACGTTTCGTAGTTGTGGTACTCAGTTTCAGTTTTGAATGTTGGGACTGTTGGGGTTGATTCTTCAGTAAGAATCATTACGCCTTGCTCATCAATAACTTGCAGTTCATCAACGATTTGTATTTCTTCAGTTGCGCTGATTGATTGTTCTTCTGTAATTAATGGGTGCATAGCTTTTGCATCCTCGGTGGTTTCTTGTGTTATAGGTTTCATTGATTCTAATTGCGACAGAAGGGCGAGTAACTCTTCACGTCTACCCTTACTAAGAGGGAGCAATTCAGCACCTCTTAGCACACCACGCACACCATACTCTTTGATTTTGGGAGCAAGCTCCTTGCGTAGGTCGCCTTATAACCAAGACTTTTTAGACTTTTTTGTACTAGTGTAACGTCGTTTCCTACGCTTGCAATAGTAATAGAAACAAGACGTTTTGCATTTGAGTTAGAATGCACTGCTGTTGAACTCAGAAGCGAGACTGTTGAATTCACAAGCAAGATTGTTGAATTGAGAAGTGAGATTGTTCAATAGGTTTATGTCATTAAATTCACTGAGTTTCTGTGTCAGGTATAGAGTCTACGTCAAGACAACCCTAATTTCCCGACATCTCCCCCAACAGGACTCAACATCGCCAAGCTTGCCGCCGCACCCAACACCTGCTCATCACTTACCTCTAGGTATCGCTGCAACTGCTCAAGATTCCTATGTCCTGATATTTCTTGAATCACTCTCAACGGTATTCCAGCATTACTCATCTGGGTTAATGCCGTTCTTCTAAAACTGTGGGTACTCGCACCCTCCACC
>JAQYWP010001122.1 GCA_029379285.1 Rhizonema sp. PD38 | reverse complement strand
GAGTTTTAGCGGCGATTGGTACACCAGCCACTCTACCCAAACCTCGCGGAAAGTCCCCAGGCTGGGAACCAGGAAAACTCCGTAGCCGTAAAAACCGATATCCCACTGTTAAAAAAATCTTAAATACTTAACTTTCAATTCTAAATCGTGATATATATTGTCATTAGCGTTAAAAAATGCACTATTTTGTATTTAGATTAGATTCAAGAAACTCCCAAATTCACTCAAAGATTGAGGATTCAACAATGAAAATCAAAAAGCAAGGCAACAAACAAATCAAAACAGAGCCTTTAACAAAGCTACCAGTCGTAACCCTGACTGACAAGGATATGTCCTCTGTCAGTGGCGGCAGACCGCCGGATTGGTAGATGACCCCTCGACTCAATTGATAAAGCGGTATGCTTTGCAGATAGTCCGCTTCTGCCTATTTAAACTTAAGTAATAAGAGTTAACCCGGTAAGTCTTATAACATTAGTTGGTGCAGGCGATGTTCTACGATGATTGGGTTGATAGGGGGAATTTCTACGATCTGGTGACGGTAAGGTTTGGGATCTTCTCCCAATAATATCTCTCCACAACATCTACAAGTTTCTGGATGGTGGTTTAAAACCTCTTCACAGTCTGATGGCTCATACAAAAAGCGGCTGTGACCTTTATGACCTGGTTGTCCCCCCCGCTTTTTACCTGTCTTCTTTTTTTCAGGATGTTTTTCAGCACTGGGTGGATCTGAGGACGGAGGAGATGATTAGTTCTTTGATGTGCGATTGATTTTTTCGCTTCTGTTCAAGCCGTTGGGCTTCTAAGTCTGCCAACTCCTTTTCTGATTGCTTTATATGCTGCCCCATCTTCTCCACCAATTGTCTGACACTGGCTGGAGTTCCTTCCCAATCTGAGTCGGAAATTTCAATCCCATAGGTGAAGCAGTTTTTATCCATGCCTCTTAATCTACCATCTGCATGTACCTATTTTTCACGGTCGCGTTTCACATCCTGTGAACGGTTACTAAGCTTCCGGGTTTAAATTTTCCAACCCGCTGCTTCTATTGCTAGTGGTAATGTTTCTCTCTAGTTTACCTACAGCTAAATTTTTTGGTCAAATACCTGATAACAGATGACATATCCTTTTGAGTCATCATCATGCTGAGCGATCCACATCCAGACCTACTCCGTCCAATTAAAAGCGACGACTTTCTACCTGCCATCGGTCTTTGGACAAATCTTGGTAGCTTTTTTCTAGTTGGAGCCGTAGGCGCTGCTGTTACCCTAGCTGCCGTTATCAAGTACAACGTCACTGTCAAAGCGCCTGCTGTTGTCCGACCGACTGGAAAAATACGGCTGGTGCAAGCTACAACTCAAGGAACCGTCAAAAGCATTAAGGTAAAAGAGAATCAGTTGGTGAAACGAGGGGATGCGATCGCCTTCATCGACGATTCTCAACTCCAGACCAAAAAAAGCCAACTGCAAGGAAATATCCAGCTTAGCCTGTTACAAATAATTCAAATCACTGCTCAAATTAGCCAGTTAGATTCTCAAATAGCAGCCCAGTCGCAATTAATGAACCGCACGCTTGCATCCGCGCAAGCCGATCTAACTCGCAACCAACGAGACTATCGAGACAGGCAAATTACAACGATAGCGGAAGTGCGAGAAGCAGAAGCTGCTTTGGAGTTAGCACAGGAGGAACTCAAACGATATCATCTGCTAGGTAATACCGGGGTGATTTCCCCGCTTCAAATCAAGGAGAAAGAACAAGCTTTCAAAGCTGCTGTTGCTAGACTCCAACGTACCAAAGCCGGACTTAATCCTAGTGATGCAACTGTGGCGATCGCACAAGAGAAAATTGCCCAAGAAAAGGCAAGGGGTGAGTCCACTCGCGCCACATTAAATGAAGAACGAGAAGAATTAATCCGCCGTCAAATTGAAATAAAAAACCAAATCCATAGCACTCAAAAAGAATTAAAACAAGTCAATACTGAACTACAAAAAACTATTATTCAGACAAATGAGGCAGGTCGTATCCTCAAATTGTCACTGAGAAATCCAGGTCAACTAGTATGTCCAGGGGATGCCATAGCTCAAATTGCCCCCAGTAATACACCTTTGGTAATAAAAGCGCATGTTGCCGCTCAGGATATTGGCAAGGTTCGCTTATGCAAAGCCGCACAAGTCACAGAATGTTTTGAAGGCAAAGTGCAACTGCGAGTTTCAGCCTACCCTTACCCAGATTATGGCACACTCAAAGGTGCTGTTAGAGCCATCACTGCTGACGCCATTACACCTCAAACCAACACAAACACCTCAGCAGCGCCTTACTACGAAGTAACGATTCAGCCAGAAAAGCTTTTTTTAGAAAAGGGTGGTATTTCTTATCCCATTCAACCAGGAATGGAGGTTACATCTGACATTATTGCCAAAGAAGAAACAGTACTAACATTTATTCTGAGGAAGGCAAGGCTAATTACAGATTTGTAATCGGGCTTTGGGAATATGGATTTAGGGAACTCCAAGAAATAAATTATCCAATTTTCCAACTCGACCTACTTCTTCTATTCCCCCTGCACCCTGCACCCTGCACCCTGCTCCCCCCTTACAGATTGATTATTTTTTTATTTGGAAGTCCCTTAGTAACTCATCTCCCTGTGGAAATTTGGTTTTGGACAAACCCCAAACAAGCAGATACTCATTGGGAGGATGATTTACTGAATAGCGAGTAGAACAAGCCATTGATCAGAGCGTCTGTGATTTGAGCGCTTGGATAAAACTTGAGCAGCCCAATGTTCATGTGGACGAAACTCCTTGGCCAGTCAAAGGAATAAAAGAATGGCTATGGGTGATAGCCCACCCTCAATTCTGTCTATTTCACGCTGCTGATACTCGCTCGCGTGCAGAATTAGAAACTTTGTTGGGAACTGAGTACGGTGGAGTACTGAGCAGCGATGATTTTAGTGTTTATAATGGCTACAAAGTTGCCGCTCAACAGAAATGTCTGGCACATCTACGACGTCACTTCAATTCGCTAATTAAACTTCCCGGTCTCCACAATCGAGCTATTGGGGAAACCTTTGTTAAGAGACTTCCAGAAAATAAAATACTAAATAAATAATAATGATAATCATTTGAATGAGG
>JAQYWP010000175.1 GCA_029379285.1 Rhizonema sp. PD38 | reverse complement strand
GAGGCAGAAGGATTGGTGACGCTACATCTCAATCGAGGTGCAACGGTGTCAGTGTTGACGGTTGCAGAAGCGCAAGAAATATGCGAAATTCGCAGTGCTTTGGAAGCGATCGCAATTCAGTTGGCAATTCCCAAGCTCACAGACTCAGATTTAGAAAAAGCCGCAGTGATTCTGGAAGCAACCGAGCAAGCAACAGATGCAGGTTTATGGGCAAAACTGAACTGGGAATTTCATGCGACACTGTATGCAGTCGCTGATCGTCCTCGATTACTGACGATGATTAAAAACCTGCACATCAATATTGATCGCTACGTGCGTCTTCAGATGGCACAGATGGATTACTTGGAAAGATCCCAAAAAGAACACTATCAACTCCTAGATGCTTGTCGTCACCGGGATACGAAAGCGGCAGTCAAGCTATTGAAACGACACATTGATACAGCCGGAGAACAGCTCGTTGCGTACTTACAAAAAAATGTTTCAAAAATTTAACTTTAAGCCCGTAACGTTCTTCTTAAATCAATGTGCGTTGAAAAAGTTTATTGTTCTTAAACCAGCGCCCGACTAAGCCGATCCAACTCATAGTCAGGAGCGCGTTGATTCTATAGTCTCTCCATCTTCTTTGGAAGGTGAAAGCTTGTGTGTGCTTTGTTTTTAAACTGCGGTAACGCAAAATATCAACGACAGTCGCACATTGATGGGTAATTACTAGGAATCTATTGAGAATTCTAGTCATTTTCCTCCTCAGGCAATCAGACGCACGCTTTCAATGGTTGAATCAGGCAAGCTGAATGGACAATTTCATTCTACGTAAGCCTGAGGGCAGATAATGCTTGTACACTTACAACAAAAACAGTACAAGCCAACTCTGTCATTTGACAGATTTCTCAGGTGATTGCTATTGACAATATAGATCAAGTCTCCGTAAACTAGACACCATTATTATCAATAACTTTTCTCATTTGATTGAGAGTTGTTTCCTGGGGTGTGAGAAATAATGAAAATTCAGCGGTTATCGTCAAGTCTAGGTCTATGGTTGGTGATCAGTTCTCTGCCTTTGTTTATGGCAAAACCAGGAAGGGCACAACTCAAACAGAATCAGCAGCTCACAGCAATCTCTAATGGGGAAAGTATCTCAAAGACTGCGATTACGACGACAAATCAAAGAATTAAGCAACTGAGCGAGATGGAACGCCCACTCACCGAAGCCAGTGGATTGCTCTCCCAGTCTTCAACCCCACCTAACCCCCCGTCGCCAGCCCTTTTACAGAACTCGGTTGTGCAAGTGACGCACGTGTTGGCAAAACCGACCACTAAAGGTTTGGAGGTGATTTTAGAAACATCCAATGGACGAGAGTTACAACTAAAGAATCGTAGTGTGGGGAATAATTTTATTGTTGAGATTCCCAATGCTCAATTGCGTATGCCGTCGGGTGAAGTATTTATATTCCGCTCTCTTCAACCAATTGCGGGGATAAGCCAGATAACGGTAGTCAATCAGGATGCTAATACTATCCGGGTGACGGTTCAAGGTCAATCTAATGCACCAATTGTGGAGTTGTATGACAGTCCGAAGGAGGGTCTGATTTTCTCTGTGAACAGTGCAGCAGTCGCCACCCAACAGGGGCGTCAACCGCAAACGCCACCTTCACCTCAATCAAGTCAGCCACAGAACCAGACACAACCAAGTCAACCATCGGCTAGTGGTGATGATGCAATTGAGTTGGTGGTTAGAGGCGAACAAGATAATTATCGCGTTACAGATGGATCAACTGCTACCAGAACTGACACTCCTTTACGCGACATTCCGCAATCGATTCAGGTCATACCTCAACAAGTCTTGCGAGATCAACAAGCGACTACCATTCAAGATGTCCTCAGAAACGTGAGTGGAGCGTCTCTTGGAAGTCTTCCCGTCTTTCAAGTAAACCAATTTGCCATTCGGGGTTTCGTCTCTGGAGATAGTAACTATCTCAGAGATGGTTTATTTGATGCCAACGGCGCTCGATCAGTTGATCTGGCTAATATTGAGCGAATTGAAGTTCTTAAAGGTCCGGCTTCAGTACTGTTTGGTCTAGGTTCTCCAGGTGCCACAATCAACCTGATTACAAAAAAACCCCTGAGAGATCCTTTCTATCAGGTGGATGCCACAGTTGGCAACTACAGCAATTATCGTGGTGCGATAGATTTGTCTGGACCGTTAAACGACGCCAAAACAGCGTTGTATCGTCTGAATGCTGTTTACCAATATTCGGGTAGTTTTATCGATTTTCTGGACAACAAAAATTATTCGATTGCTCCAGTGGTGAGTTTGATGATTGGCAAAAGAACAAAGTTAACTCTAGAAGCGGAATACAGGGATGCGCGTGAAGATGGAGCATACCTGGGTCTACCAGCTCAGGGCACGGTATTACCCAACCCGAATGGTAAAATCCCTATCAACCGGAACACTGGTGAGCCTAATTACTATGTTGACTCTAAAGTCTTTAGTCTTGCTTACGATCTCGAGCATAAATTTAGCGATAACTGGTCGCTCCGCAACGCCTTTCAATTTTCGTCCAATCTTTTCACTAGTCTTCGATATGCGGTCAATGACCTTCAGGCCGATCTGCGTACCCTTGATCGCAATTATTTTACTGAATACTCATCTCAGTATAGCTACAACCTGACAACCTATCTGACTGGCAAGTTCTCAACTGGTTCTGTTCAACATCAATTGCTTTTTGGAGTTGATCTCAGTCGAAATGACCACCCAATATACTTTAGTAATAACGGAACTCCGGCACTCCTTGACATCTTCAATCCTGTGTATGGTCAGCCGCCACGGGTTCCTCTTAATCAGATAAATAGGTTTTCTAACTTGACCGATGAACTTGGTGTCTATATTCAAGATCAAGTCAATATTGCCGAGAGTATAAAGTTACTGCTGGGCGGGCGGTTTGATCTTTTTACACAGACGAATGGAGATTTGCGAGCTCATACTTCAGACTCTCAAGGAGGAGATGCGTTCAGTCCTCGTGTTGGCATTGTCTACCAGCCGAGCAAAGCCATTTCGCTTTATGGCAGTTATAGTCGCTCATTCACTCCCAACAGTGGCAGAGCCGCTGATAACAGGCTGTTTGACCCAGAAGAGGGCAGACAGTACGAAGTTGGTGTGAAAGCAGATTTGAATAAAAGTCTCTCTGCCACCCTCGCTTATTACGATCTGGTACGCAACAACGTTTTGACTACCGATCCAAACGATGACAGATTTCAAATTCAGACCGGTCAGCAGCGCAGTCGAGGTATTGAATTGAATATCACCGGGCAAATTTTGCCGGGATGGAACATCTATGCAGGCTATGCTTACACTGATGCCCGCATCACCAGAGACAACACCTATCGCCCTGGAAATCGGCTGTATATCACACCAGAGAATGGCGTCAACCTGTGGACAACCTATGAGTTTCAAAGGGGCAGCTTGAAAGGCTTTGGAGTTGGGTTGGGATTGTTCTACGTCGGAGAGCGAGAGGGAGATTTACAGAATGATTTCCAACTGCCTGATTATTTCCGAACGGATGCGGCTCTATACTACAAGCGTAGACGGTTGCGGGCACAGCTTAATTTCCGAAATCTGTTTAATATCAATTATTTTGAAACGACTCAGGGTGATAGTCTATCGAAAGTGATTCCTGGTAGTCCTTTCACTGTGCAAGGAACGGTTTCGTGGCAGTTTTGAGTTTTGAGCTACTAAGCTAGTCAATGTGTTTAACAAAGAAGCTATAAATTGTCAACAAGCCTAGAGTATTGGCAATAATCTCTTAAGTAGAAAAGCACAAAAAACAAAGTATGTAACGAAAAGTAAAGTTGAGCGAAATCCTTTTTTGTCCGGGTTCATCCCAACCCCATACCTCTATAAGCGAGCGGTTAGAATATATTCAATAGGAACAATTAGGCAAAGAAAAAAATTATATGTCAACAAATACTTCTGTTGAGCAGCGTCTCTTGGCTGTAGAAACTGCAATTGCCGAGCTGCAAAAACAATTAGCTGATTCCCAATCTGTTAACTGGTTACAACAAATCACAGGTTCATTCAAGGATGAGCCAGCCTTTGAAGAGGTTTTAGCCTATGGACAAGCTATTCGTCAGGCAGGCTAAACTCATTGACATTATGAGTTACTAAGATGAGATTATTTGCCAGAGCAATAGCCGCAATTTGTAAATCATAAGTACCGATGGGAGTTCCTAAGCCAGCAAGTTGAGTGCGAATACAACCACAGATTTCTGCTGCAACACCGTCAAAAGGCAAGCTAATAAATTGACTAAAAAATTCTCGCAGTACCTGTAAATTTGTCTCTCGGCGTGAACTCCGATAAGCACCGTAATAAAGTTCAAACTTTACAACATCGCATAAGCACACATCCTTTGTTGCCAATGCACTTAAGCGACGAAATATTGGTAAACTGCGCCGATTAATGTATCCAATGCAAGTGTTAGTATCAAGTAAATAAATCATCCCAATTCCTTTCTTGAGGCTCTCCTTGAGGCTCAAGAACCAAAGGTTGTCCCTCCCAAGCACCAAATGTGTTCTCAAAGAAACCTGGCGTCCAGCCTAACTCTTGAGGTGTTTTGGTTTTACTTTCCATCTCCAAAGGCTGATAGATTACGATGATTTCTACATCCCGATTAGTTATACCTAACGGAATATTCAAATGTAACATTCCGTCTGCACCCACACGAGAACGTATATTGATGCTTTGCATATCCTAAACTCCTGCCATTTAATTAAAAATAACAAATAATTTGTCGTCTTGCTGGATTTCAATGTAATATGTAGTACATCTATATCATTTTAATAAATTCCCTAATTTTTTCTAAAACTAAAAAAAACTTGATTCAGTAATGATAATGTACAAGTGCAATGACAGCGATTATTCTCAACCTCAACTCCATTGTCAAATTAACCGATCACCAATTTTATCAACTGTGTCGGGATAACCCTGAAGTCAAATTTGAGCGCAATACCAACGGAGAATTAATTGTAATGTCGCCTACGGGGGGGAAACTGGAAAACGCTGCGGCGCTCATGATAGCTGATTTTGTCATCTGGAATAGACAAACTAAACTTGGTGAAGTATTCGATTCCTCTACTTGCTTTAAACTTCCCAATGGTGCAAACCGCTCCCCTGATGTTTCTTGGGTAAAAAAAGAGAGATGGGATGCACTCAGCCCCGAACAAAGAGAGAAATTTCCTCCGATAGCTCCTGATTTTGTTTTAGAGTTAATGTCTCCAACAGATAACTTGAAAGAAACACAAGAAAAGATGCAAGAATATATGGACAACGGAGTCAAACTTGGCTGGTTAATTAGTAGAAAAACACGTCGAGTGGAAATATATCGCCCAGGGCAACAACCATTGGTGTTAGAGTCTCCTCTTTCTCTTCAAGGAGAAGATGTTTTACCAGGGTTTATTTCAGATTTGCAAACTGTTTGGGAATAACGCTCTTTTATTACTTTATTTAAAAAATCATGGAGCATTTTCTCACGTCTAAGACTTATATTCCCGACTTCTTAGAGAAGTCGGAAATCTAGTACCAATAAAATTGACATCATCAGCAAGTTTTTTGGTAGCGTTCATTTCTAGAATAACATCGTAACCTTTGCCATTGGTAAGTTCCATCGCGTGCTTGAGATAATCAGGATCATGATGGTTGAGAGTGTGATGTGCGCCTTCAAGTTGCACTAGTTCCAAACCGCGATCGCTGCCAACAGTAGCCACAACTTTCAGCTTTGCTTATCGCACTTCTATTCCCTACTTGCTTGCACGTATCTATAATGAGAATATGGAAAATATTAAGTAAAAACAGGTGAAATTATGCAGGCTATTTTTTGGACTGTAGAGGAAGTTGCCCAAAGAGCAAAACAGTTTTACGAGCGGGGGATTCGTCAAAAAGTCGAGCATAGCGATAATATTGGCAAGATGATTGTCATTGATGCAGAAACTGGCGAATATGGAATCGATCAAACTGGTGTAGAATCAGCATTAAGTTTAAAGCAAAAGAATCCAAACGCCAGATTATTTACGATGCGAATCGGTTATGATGTTGCATTTTGTTTTGGCAATGCTCCTATGAAGCGTACAGTTGAATGATTTACGGAAGATTGATTGACAATAGGGCAATAGTTCCAGTAATTTTCCGTTTATCACAACAACCGGATTTTTCTGTGGATTTTGCCATCGATACTGGATTCAACGGCTATCTTACTTTGCCATCACAAGCAGTCGGCGCAATGAATCTTCCTCTATATTCCAGTACACCTATAAGGTTAGCTGACGGTAGCGAAGCTTTATCAGCTATACATTTAGCAACTATTGTTTGGGATGATGTAGAAAAAGTAGTTCTCATTTTAGCTTCTGGTTATAAGCCTTTAGTGGGAACTGCGATGATGGAAGGATATCATCTAGAGATAGATTTTGAAGACAATGGTTTGATTTCGTTAGAAAAAATACAATCTCCAATGTCATAAGATTTTTAATTAGATAAATACTGAACACAATTGCTATTACTCATATATCTTCAACATTCCTGTCAGCAGTTATGACATTTCCAAGGCGTCTTTATTCCTATTATTGTCATAAATTATTAACGTCCTTGGATCTGTTAACTGATACTCGTTACAGCGAACAAACTCGCGATTTTAATTGCAACGCCCTAACATAATTCTTTCGTCTTTCGTCGTAATTGATGACTTCAATTACGAATTACGAATTATTTTAGCGCCCTCCTTTTAAGAGAACACCTTGTATTTAGTTATTGATGCTTTTTAGTCGCGTTAGGCAATGATTAACCGTTGATAGCAGGAGGGCTGATTGCAACAGGAGCGACTTCAGCAGCAGCCAAGTAGAGAGGGAAGTTGTGAGCGTTGGCTCGTGCATCACTTCGTACCCTTCTCAAGAGCGGAGACGCTGCTTTGTAGCTTGCTTAGAGAGAAGGGGTACGGGAAGCCCCTCTGCGTCGCAATCATATCAATATTTTTGCATAAGTACTTATGAACGTTTTGCGACTACCTCAAATCCAATTGACATCGCGGCAAGTTTATTAGTATCAATCCCCCTCACTCCTTGGGGAAGAGTGATACCTTCAGCAACAATAGCACCGCGAGTTCCACTATCAAGGTCATCCAGTAAACTGTTTGTAACATTTAATAATTCATCGTCAGCAACCGAGAATAAACCGCGTTTACCCGCAAGCCCTCTTGAAGTTGCGACTTCTTTTAATACCTTGAGGGAATCCCGCAAAGGAGTTGTACTAGCAATAACTAACGCTTCTGAAAATCCGAAAGGTTCGCCAATAGTGAGTACAAAATTATCAATACCTGTTTGAGGTATGATAAGTTTTTGTCCTGCACTTAGTAAAGTAGCATCTTTAGCTGCTGCCCAATCATTAGGAAAGATGATTGCCATCTCTCCAGAAGAGTCAATGACAAGAAGGCTGATGTAGACAGGCACAGACTCTTTATTTATGATTTGGAAAGCAATCTGAGTTCCCACAGATAATTTAGGTACATCTCCACTGAGAGAATTTACTGTTTGAGTAACTGATTTACCAGGGGAAACTTTACTGACGCCACGACTTGGAAAAACTTCACTAAGCATTTTCGTACTGCCTGCGATCGTCATGGAGGCATTCACAGCAATCCGCGATGTATTCGTATTACCGAGCATCTGCTTCACAACTCGTGCCGCTAGCAATGATTTCAGTTTTGGACGCAAACGAGTCACAGCTGCGCTTACAGCTTCGTTACTTTCTCCAAATGAACCAGGGAGAATCTTATCTTGGGTTGGTAAAAATAAGCCAAAACTACCTACTGGTGGAAGATAAGATGTCTTGTTTTTTTGTAACTCATGATACCTTGCCTCAGTCATGTGACCAAAAATGTATTGTACGTCCGAAGTTCTCAAAGGTAAAGCCTGAACACGCTTGATTGATTGGAGAGCTTGTTTTGCTTGTTGAGTCGTGCTAGTATCTAGGGTATCATCCAGTCCTATTTTGAGAGTTACATTCTCAGGGATACTGCGGATACGCTCTTGTAATAATGTACCTGGCTTTAGTTGTGATAACCCTCGTGCCTTAGTGTCGAGCAACTTACCGCGCCCAGTCAATCCCATGCGGGATTCTAGTTGTACCAGTCTACTTTCTCCCCCTTGTGTATCTAAGACGGAAAAAATTGTATTCTTGTTGAAGGCTTCCAACGTCTGTGAATCAATCCCACCTAACCATAAATCGACTTGGTTTCCATTGACTTTGGTAATCACTGCATCTGCAGATTGCGAAGAAAGAGGAGTAAAGTAAATGGGTGGGTTAGCATTTTTTTGACGGAAATTTGATTCAAATTCTGGCTCTTGATAGTTTCCTTGCACTCCAGCGACAATTTTCGTATTCCGACTGACATTGACAAGCGCTCTTGTAAATAATTCATTGCTAGTTTGCTGCCAAAGATACTGAGTGAATAAATAAGTAAAAGCTCCAGCACTAAAACCGTTAAATGTCGCATCAGAAGCTAATTGCTCGCGTTTCGCGCCAGCGATGACAACTCCTTTGGCAATCCCTTTTCTACGTTTCTCTACAAACTCTTGCGGTGAAAGCTTGAGTTTTTTCAACAATTGTTGCTGATATTCTAGTTCTTCCGAACTCGGTGAAGGTAAATCAGGAGTATTAGGAGAGCGAACTAGGAAATTTCCCCGCTTTCCACCGCCAGAATGACAGCTATCTAAGACTACAGTCACATTTTCGGTTTTTAATGCAGACATAAGTAAAAACAGCGTATGTCCCATGATGTCACGCACAGCGCCACTTTGGCTGCGTGCATCGACTGGCAAAAACGTAGAATTAGCACATTCTTTGCTGAGGTTTAAGGCAATTTCATCACAACTGGGTTTATCTGAGATGCGATCGCCATGCCCAGAAAAATGAAACACCACCACATCGCCTGGTTTCGCCTGTTTAATCAAATGTTCTTCAAACGCTGTCAGGATACCTTGACGGGTAGCTTGTCCATCAGTGAGAGTTTTGATATCCTGTGGATTAAAACCAAAGCGGTGAATTAATAACTCTTGTTGTAAAGACACATCATTAACGCAACCACCCAGAGCCAAACCATTAGGATAAGCATTGATACCTACAAGTAACGCCAGTTTACGCGGTGTACTTTGCGCCAACACTTGAGCATATTTATTCCCCTCCTGCATAATATCATATTGGCTTAACCCGACGGTGAAGAGAGCAGAAGCAGAGAATTGGAGAAATTGACGGCGTTTTATCTGTGACATAGCGGTGTGTTAATTGCTAAAAGCTTGCTCATCAGTCTATATTTCTCAAAGAATGGGAGTTATGCAGAAATTAGGGACATAAGGATGGATTGAGACACGAGCAGTTAATGTACTTTTCTTATTCATGAGTGAAAATACGTAAAAAAGCAAGATAATTGTGCCCAAACTTTAATGGATCTTAATTAACCTGAGTTAGACGTTAAGAAAAGTTAGGGCAAAAGCACCTTGTTATGTAAAAATGAGATCCAAGGGCAACTTCTGCGAAGTCGGGGATCTAAGATTAGTTGCAAAAGCGCTCGCCCTTCCCTGGTTACTGCATATAATTTGGCAATTCTTACGGATATTGCTGATAATAGTTTTAGAGCTAATAATTCAAGAGGTCTGATTGTGGTCTTTGCTCAAACCAGTCCCTCAGATGTAATAACAACTCGCCTTACATTAGACGAGTATCGGGCGATGGAAGAAACTAACCCAGAACGCCATGAATACCGCAACGGAGAGATTCTTTGTATGTCAGGAGGTTCTGAAGCCCACAGTGCGATCAAAAGCAACTTATTAATTTACTTGGGGTTTTTGCTGAGAGACACCAATTTTCGTTTGTATAACAGCGACTTGCGAGTTTGGATTCCTGAATATCAGTGTGGTACTTATACCGATTTGATGGTTGTTAATGGCAAACCAGAGTTTAATGGTGAGCGCAATGATGAAATTCTCAATCCTTTACTCATTGTCGAAGTTTTATCGCCCTCTACCGAAGCCTATGATCGAGGCGAAAAGTTCAGAAAATATCGCTCTCTTGCTAGCTTTTGTGAATATCTGCTTGTGAGCCAAACTGAACCATACATTGAGCAGTATCACAATCTGGATCGTAACAGTAATGATCGCTGGCTCTGGCAAGTTCACTCCCACCTTGAGCGGACGATCATTCTGCACAGTTTAAATGTAGAAATTCCCCTGACTGAAATTTATCGTCGCATTAATTTTTAAGGGTGGCTAACTCTAGGAAACAGAGAAGAAAGAATCAAGTTGTACTGAATTAAAAAAATAGCGGTACTTTATATTACTAATTTTATTACGTATCCAGATGTAAATCTTGGCGGAAAACCATACCCTCTATTTTGATTTTTCTGTCAATGCGTAAGTCCTATAGCGCTTCAGTGGAGGAGTTGGGAAAATTATTTAACCCAGGAGGTGAGACCGAGTTAATCATTGCGCAATTCGTCGGCAATTTGGTTATCAACTAGGTTGATAACCGGGATTTGCAGACGCCCTAGTTCGTACATGAATTGGGGTTTGTTCATACTGCAAAAGGCGGCGGCTTTACCAAGCGATAGTCGGCGAAGCTCGAATAGTTTGACGCCGAGCAAGAATGTCAGTTCTGCTTCTAATGCTTGGGGTGATTTGCCGGAGGTAATGAGTAAGTCATCGGGATAATGAAGGGATAAAATGTGCATGGTTCGCGTATCCGTTCCTGATTATTAATTCTTTCTTGATTATGGCTTACACCAGTCCAACCAGGATAGCGATCGCACTGTGAATATCTGCTTGTGGATATAGAAGTCGGCAATGGTGTTGTGAGTGTTGCGGGAATAGCTAATTTTTCAAGGATAGTCGCGCAGTTTTTTCAAATTTATAACCAATTCTCTAATTGTAAATTAGGGATATTTTCAAAATCTTTGATATTGTTAGTGACAACATTATCTTGACGAGAACGAGCAACGGCAGCAATAAATGCATCAATTTCACCTGTGGGTTTGCATACTTTTTCAGCATCTGAAACAGACAAAATTATTAGCCTTTCATCTTCTATGATTTTTTTTACTTCTTTTAATGCTGCCTGAACTATAAACTTGTTCAAGGTAGCACCAGACAATTCTGCTGCTCTTTCTAGAATTTCTTGAACGCTCACAGGTACTCTTGCTGTTACCGGGACTGTATTTTCTTGACTGTTAGGCATATGCAATAAAATACGCTCTTATCTTACTATAACTTAGCGGTGTCATTTTGGCACCATTAATCAATTATCGGTCTGATCTCGATTCGTGATGCCGTTTAAGGATTTTAATCTTTCCTCATGCGACCTGACAATAAGCGGACTAAATCCTTTAGCCATAATAGCTCCCTTGAATATCTGCAACCTTGACTAGTATTGAGAATATCTCCTTTCTTGTCAATCTCTCTTCAGGGTAAGAGCATCTCAATCAGGCTTGACACAAGGAATCAGAAGAATCTAATAT
>JAQYWP010001121.1 GCA_029379285.1 Rhizonema sp. PD38 | reverse complement strand
TATCATAACAGTACTTTTGAGTGAGTTGTAAAACCCCGATGAACTGACCTACTGGATTATCCAAGCGGATCAAACTGCCTTCTGTTAAGGAATTTGCAACTTCCTCTGCTACCGGAAGTGTAATCGGAATTGACCAGACAAGATTATTAGCCAACCGCATTTCCGTGACAACGCGATTGTAGTCCTCTTGGTTCATAAAACCAGTAAGCGGACTAAAACCACCAATCGCAATCATTTCTAAATCAGAAACTGCCCTTTCATTAAGTTGCACTCGCGGCAGAAAGTCGGCTTTCGAGAGAAATTCTTGTCTTTGTTCTGGTGTAGCGATGCGATTAACTAACTGCCCACCATGGGGTGTAATGCTATCTAGATGGTAACTCAAAGTAGTTCCTTCTTTACATTTACTGCATTTTCTTCTCTGTATATAATTTACCAAACCATCGCTACTGATCGAGCAAAGATTATAGTCATGGAATTGGGATAAACATTTCTTCGCAACCAATGTCCTTGATTATACTGCTTGCATAAAGATTTTTTTGTCTCATGCAAAGGCGAGGACAGTACGTCCTTTGTGTTTCCCAAGGGAAGAATCTGTCCGTTGCAAAGACGCAAAAGAATTTTTGGCGTTGCTGAATCAGATTATAAATTTACATTTTTCAATGTGACTCAACAACAATCCCTTCGCGCGGCAGTTGCTAAGTCCTAGGAACCAAGAGCGAGGGCTAAGCCGTCTTCGCGCTACTAAAGCCAACGCACTACCTTGCCTTTGCGTGAGGCTAATTCATACTTACTATCAGCAACGGCGAATTTTTACTCCCAAGAGCACTCGTGAAAGATAAGTAATGCAATTTCTTCAAAGGACTTTCACTCTCACGTTTGATGGGATGCTTCAAAGCAGACGAGACTCTAAGAGCGATCATACTCTTTAAGGCGTGGAAGCAATCCTAAGAGTGTTAAAACACAGATGAGGACAATGACAATTGGGGTAGTTATTTCAAAACCGTTGACTTCTCTAAAACCCTGTACTATTGCTTTGTCGAAGACTTTTTGATTGAGGTCGAAGGTGTTTTGATTGGCTTTTTTGAATTCGCTGAACGCCCAGTTAGACTGACCTAGATTATAACCTGTGGACAGGGCGATCGCCTCCTGATGTCTGCCACTTTGTTGTAGCTGCCGGATTTGTTTATCGATCATTAAATAGCGTACGTAAGTAGACAGACTTTGCACCGCCGCTTCTCGCTCGCCCGCAAAGGTAATATTGTTGAGTTCAAGAGCCATGTAACCTGTTAATCCCTCCACTTTCAAGCCTTGTGCTGATGCAGCTGCAACTGTCTCAAAAGTCTGACTGGCAGGAATGTTCACTATCTTAGCTGCTTTGTCTAAAAAAGCCTGCTGGTATTTGGTCGCAAATGCTCCATCAAGCAAATAGCGACCTTGCTCGGCATTGACACCGTAGCCTAAAGCGCGGGCTTGTCGTACTGCGTGCATGGACGCAAAGGCATCCTCTTTTGCCACTTTTAACTGGTAAGAGGCTTCTAAAAATGCATTAATTGTGTAGCCAAGAAAAATAATCGTGATCGCTGTCGCTGCCAAAAGCATCGGATTCAAAACTCGGCGCATCCGATGGTTGAGAAAGAGTTGCAGTGCTACCAGTACGCCAAGGAGCAGTAAACTAGACATAATGACGAAAAACGAAGCTTGTGCGGTAGCGAACCGCTGCTGGTTATAGGTGCGCTCAAGTTCAGTCGAGTTGACTGCATCTAATTTATCAGCTGCTGGCAAAAGTGTATTGTCCATGATTGCGGCTGCTTGTCTATAAGCTACCAACACTCCATTTGCATCACCACGTTCATTGAAGTCCCGCGCTTGTTGAATCTTCGCTATATATTCGCCTTGTGCGAGTTGCATCTTTTGGATGGGTTTCAGTTCTGAATCGCCGTAGGTAATGTTTTGGGCAGCAGCAATTATCCGTTCAGCAAATGCCGTGCGGCGCTCCTCATAATCCTGGATGGCTCTCGGATTTTGTCCTGGCTTGACAAGTAATTCGTTAACAGCATTGGCATCCATACCTGCTAAACTATCCTTGAGCCGCTGAGCGACAATGATGCTTGGTGCTGAATCTTGACCAACTGTCTTAATCGCGTAGCGTTGCTTTTGCACTCCTGAAATAGTCGCAATTAAGAGCAGTACACTAGCACCCCAAGTCACGTACAGTCCTGTCCGTAATACTCTAGGAGTGCTGAATCTTTGTTTGTTCGGTAGTCCTGAGCGTTTTGCTTGAGGAGATGTTTTTGTAGTAGTCATAATTAACAGAGGCTCCTTCTTACCTCGATCCGCGTCCAATGTCCAAGTGTAAACTCATCACCGTCTTTAATTGGTACATCAACCATTGGAGTCAGTTCAACTCCATTTAATTTAGTGCCGTTAGTAGAATCAATATCGCGGAGAACGAAACTTCCGTCTCTTAGCCGATTTAGCAGTGCATGACGCTGAGAAACAGCGCTGTCGAAATTAAGAGCAACTTCTGGGTAAACACCTTTTAGTTGACTGCTGCGACCGATAAGATTGCTTTCTTGATCGAGCTTAAAAATGATAGGTTGTTGAAGAGGTGGTTCTGGACTTTCTGGACTTCGCAACGATGGATCAATAGTGGCTATGAGTTCCAAAGATTCAGACGCACAGAGGGGAAGATGTGGTACTTCAGCAATTTCTTGATTCCTCACACCCTTGTTTCCCTGCGTTGCGTCCTCTTTTACAAACGGCGAAACTAATGGTATTTCGCCATGTGCGCTAGTACCGAAGTTGTAGCCACAAATTTCGCAGAAGTCACCGTTAAAAAAGTTGTGTGGTGCTGTACAATCAGGGCAAATCACAATGGTTTGTGAAAAGACCTCCAATAAGTCAGCACCTTGTTCTGCTTCGCTGACTGGAAGCAACTGGTTTCGCGTCTCTACAGGCGTATTCCTGGTTAATGCCATTTCTGGAACACCCTGAATTTTAGTACCACATTCCGAACAATAGTCTGGTTCGGTTGAGGCGTGACCTTTAGGACATTGATAGATGGACATAAAAGTAAAAAGTAAAAAGTAAAAAGTAAAAAGAGAATCCCGATAATTAAAATTAGGGAATCTTACGC
>JAQYWP010000174.1 GCA_029379285.1 Rhizonema sp. PD38 | reverse complement strand
CCTTTTTATTACCATTCACGGTTATTCTCATTTAGTGAATATTATTGACATTAATTCCTAAAGCTGTTGTATCGCTACAAACTTTACTCCGTCTACTTTTCAGCCTTGTTTTACGTCTAACTCAGGTAGTAATAAGAGCGGAAATAACATAACTCAATGCCATTGGTCAAAAATTTGTTCGATCCTCCGGATTGCCTCATTGGCTGCTTGTGTTGGTGATACATGATTGACAAGTATTTGATAGAGAGCTTTACCCCAGATTCTTTCATTTAAAACCACGCTGTAAGCAGGGTGTTGGGTACTGTAGTATAAGCGGGTTGAACCTTCGATAACTGTCTTTGCCGCAGTCGAGATATGCGGATCGGTTGAATCTGTCCAAAAGGGATCTTTCCAAAGTGACTTATGTACTGGCAAATGACGGCCTCCTGTAGCTTTGAGATAATCGGACATCACCTCTGGTTGGCTGAAATAAGTTAGAAAGTTCTTAGCTTGTTTCTGGTTCTTGGACTCAGCAAACAAAACTGCTTCCTTAAGCGTGACTAAGTAGCGCATCGATTTACCATTAGGTTTGTTAGGGAACTCGAGAGTATCAAGTTTTTTACGGTAGGTGTCAGGATCTTGACGCACAGCAACAGGAATCGAGAGCGTGACGTTGGGAGTCATAACCAAAACGCGGTTCAGCAAGTTGCGATTGTTGTCTGGATTTAACCAGTTCACAGCGTCTGGAGGTACATAGCCCTGCTGGTAAAATTTTGCATACCACTCTAAGCTGTCAGCAATACCTTGACGCACTTTAGGATCGCCAATGAGGAGTTGACCGTTGGAGTCTAACAGTTTGACATCGTATGCCTCTAAAATCTGCTCAAATAAGTAGTAGGTATCTGAAGCTCCAATGGAGTAAGTAAAGCCTAAGCCGTAAATCTTATTTTTTTGCTGTGACTGTAGGTCATCCTGCATTTGTTTCCAAAATTCCCAAAAGGCATTCCAATCTTTAGGAATATCGCTTTTATTTCGACCTACTTGTATTAGCATGTCCCGCCAGTAAAAGATATGAATTGTCGCCTGATGAAGGGGGACTGCATAGTAGCTTCGCTTCTTACCGACGTTATTATAAAAAGAAACGCCTTTCAGTATATTTTCAGGATAAAAATTCTTGATTGGCTCAATGACATCCGAAAGATCTGCTAATTTACCTGTCCAGGCAAGACGTGGATTTAACTCTGTCTCGGCATTGTAACTGATGATGATATCAGGCGGATTTCCAGCTTGAATTGCTCTTTGAGCCTTGTGTTCTAACTCATCAATAGTATAAAACGAAAGCTTAATTTTATTGCCACTTTGTTGCTCCCAGTGGCTAGTAAGTTTATGGAACGCTTCATCTTCTTCTACGCTAAAGCCTTGATCGCACCAAACCTTCAAAACTCCACTATCAGTGGAAGAGTTGATGACTGAGGATTGGTCTGATTTCGAGGTGTGAGTGCAAGAAAAGATTATTAAACTGAGTATCACTGCTATGAAAGCATTGCGAGGACTCAATCGTCGGCGACAATTATATCGTAGTTTTTTGTGAACTCCTTGAGCATTTTGGGGAGCTTTTTTTCTAAATACCATTTTCTACCTCTTTCATACCTCCTGTTCCCTTCTCTTGTAAAAAAATATCGGTCTGTTTCCGATACTTTTTGAATTGTTGTCAAAACTGGGAAGTCGCAATCTTATATAATAAAAAGCAATTTTTTATAAAATTTTACCAATTTTTGAAACTTATAAAATTTACGTGTTAAAAAACAGAATTTTAGGCTCTGTTAAAGTTGCAAATTGGCAAGCACGAATGCAAAACATACTTCTATCTACGTCTTAAAAAGAATCATTTTATTGAGGTGCTAACAGACCTTTGGTCAGAGTTAAACTATTTAGGATTCGCCTCTGGTGTTTCTTTATCAAAGGAGTTAAAGTTACAAAAATGAAAGTTCAAGCCTGTAGGACAGACACAAATCCTTGGTTACCATACTCCAACAATAGATGGTCATGAGTAACGAGTACTCCTCCTAAAATCCGTGCTGTTGCGGCCAACATCCGATCAGCCGGATCTCTATGTAAAACTCCTGGCAGACGCGAAGTTTCAATTGCAATCTCTGGAGTAAGTGGTAGGAGATGGAGCCCAGGAGCAGTGAGAGCTTTCCGCACCCAGTCCAAACAAGGCTCAGCAAACCGAATCCGCCCTTTGGACTCTAACATTCCTACCTCCCAAACTGAAATGGCTACGACTCCCAAGCTACCTGTGGCGCTTGCTTGCTCGATTGCCATACGGCTCTGAGCAGAAAGACGTTCGATCTCCCCATTCATTGACGAGATCCAGACGTGCGTGTCTAGTACGAGAATTGGTTGTGGCATTAGCTATTTGCCTCCCAATCTTCCTCTATGGGAGACACTATATCGCCAACAACTTCTACTGTGCCCCTTAAATAGCCAAATATAGATTGAGTTGGTGATTCCTCGATCGGCACTAACTTCGCTACAGGTTTACCGTGTTTGGTAATCACAATCTCCTCCCGACTCTGCTGCACTTGATCCATCAGTTGCAAGCATTATGCCTTAAACTGTCCCGCTGCAATTCGCATGTAACCTTACTTTAGCTAAACAGTGAAATTGACAAATTAATTATAACCATAGTCAAAAAAAAATGGTCATATTAGCGTAAGTCAAAGTCAGTAAACAAAAAAGTTTTTCTCACTCTTTGCGATCGCTCCTCCTCTTCATTTCGTCCTTTGATGCAACGAGTTCCTTCACCAACCGCATGGATATTAGATGAAGAGGCAACGGCTCAATATGTTTATTGCCAGCTGTTAAATATTTGCTTAATCTGTGCAATTGCTTCGTCTGCTGCAAGTTCTGGCAAGATCCTCTCTACAACCACTTTATGGAGAGCTGTGCCCCAAATTTTCTTCTCCACAACTACGCTGTAGGCAGGGTTTTGAGCGGTGTAAAAGAGGCGTGTTTGTTCCGCGATCAATGGCTCAGCAGCAGTTGAGATGTGGGGATTTCTCTTGTCTGTCCAAAAGGGATCTTTCCAAACTAGCTTATGTACTGGCAAAAAACGTCCTCCAGCAGCTTTGAGATAATTTCCTATTATCTCTGGTTGGATTAAATATGCCAGAAAGTTCTTGGCTAACTTTTGGTTTTTGGAATCAGCGAGTACAACTGCTTGTCTAACTAAGGTGATGTAACGCATCGGCTTGCCGTTGGGTTTATTGGGATACCCGATTGTGCCAAGCTTGTGATAATAAACGTCAAGATTTTGGCGCACAGCAGCAGGAATCGAGAGGGAATTATTGGGAGTCATAACCACGCCACGATTGAGCAAGCTGCGATTATTGTCTGGATTGAGCCAATTAACTGCATCTGGTGGCACGTATTGTTGCTGGTAAAATTGGGTGTACCAGCTTATGCAGTCAATAATTCCTTGGCGGACTTTGGGGTTATCAACGTGCAACTGACCTTTGGAGTCTACAATCTGAACATCGTAGGCTTCTAAAATTTGCTCGAACACCTCATAAGTGTCTCCCGCTCCTGCCGATAGAGGAAAGCCAATACCGTAAATTTTCTGATAATTCTGAGTTTGGTGCAAAGTCTTTTGCACTTGTTTCCAGAAATCCCAAAAGGCATCCCAATCTTTGGGGATATCCTTTTCACTCCAACCTACTAACTTGATTAAATCCCGCCAGTAAAAAATCTGAGGTATAGTTTGCTCTATGGGAACTGCGTAATAGCTTCGCTGTTTTTTGTTGTTGAGATTGTTGTATAAATAGACATTTGCGAGTACAGTATCGGGATAAAAATTCTTAATAGGTTCGATCAGATCGGAAACGTCTGCCAGTTTGCCTTCCCAAGCCAAACGTGGATTAAGCTCGCGATCAGCATTGTCACTCATCACAATATCAGGTGGACTACCAGCCTGAATTGCTCTTTTAGCCTTCTGCGATAGCTCATCGTTGTTATAGAAAGAAAGCTTAGCCTTATTACCAGTTTGTTGTTCCCACAGACTCACAACTTGCTGTAGTGCTTCATCTTACTCTAAAGTAAAGCCTTTATCCCACCAAATCCTCAATACTTGACTTTTTGTAGGGGAATTATCGACTGGAGACAAAGTTGTTTTGGGATTTTGAGAACAGGCAACAACTATCAAGCTGACGAGCAATAATGCTATGAACTTGTAGCGACGACTCAACCGGGTATGATAGTTAGCTCGTAGCTGTTTCTCAGAACCTTGAGCAATTGGACTGGCTATTGCGATCGCAAACATAACATAATTAGTATAAAAAGATGGTGTAGAGTTTTAACCCTCGCCTTTGCCAAAGTAAGGCTAGAGAAGTCTGTTTGTCTTGTGGGCAATACTTAGAATTTTATGTAATTTCACTGATTTTCATTAGTAAAAAATGTAAAAAAATACATAATGAAAGTAAATACATTAAAAACACTGCTTTTTCATACTAAAGAAAGTCACTGCCCCCAACCCTACAGCGATCGCCAATACCAAACAAACGACACCCAGAAATAACCTTTGGAGTCTCGCAACTTTTTGCTCTTGAACCAGTCGGGCTTGAATTTCCTTAGCACATTCTGCCTCTAACCTTGTCTCAACCTCTCGCCGATCAAATTCTTGGCTAGCTGCTAAAAACTGATAATCCAAATCACTTAAGCTTTTTTCTTGTGACCAAGTTTGAGCTTCAAGCAAAGCCTGCCCGCGCAAGAGTCGTGAACAGTCTTGGCGGTTTGAGGCTACCCAAGCTTCCATTACCTGAGAGTAAGGTCTCCTTTTTGCTAATTGCTTTTCTACCCAAATCTGATTAAAAACCTCTTGATAAATGCGATTTTTGACCTTAAGTTTTCCTTGTTGCTTGATGGCTAATCCCGACAATAGCAACTCGATTTGCTCGTGCGAATTGTCTAAAAAGATTTCACCTCCCTGTAAAATTTGCTGGTAAAGTGTGAGCAGACCACTAGCACGTTGCTCGTCTCGCAGCAGGCGATCGCGGATTGTCTTTAGATGCTCCGGCTCATCATTTGCTTCCCAGTTCTCGATAACGTGCGTTTGCACCAGCTTTTCCAGCACAAACGATGGGAATTGGTAATACATTTTGATGAGATGATAATTGACAATGGGTAAATGGTAATCTAACTGATAACGGTCGTCAGTTTCCTGGCTTTGAGAATCTCCTACACCTTGACTCCCACTGTTTCTTTCCTCCACAGCTATCTGACACAACTTCTGAGTGAGAAACGGTTGACCACCAGTCCAGACTAAAATATCTTTGAGAACTGCCATAGGATTAGCCACCTTACCCTCCAACCCGGCTGCTAATGGCTGAAGTTCTGATAAATAAAAACCTTGCAAGTCGATAGATCTACCAATATTAAATGGAGTACAGTTTCGGTCAGCAATCAAATCCGACGGCGTTGCCACTCCAAACAGCGCCCAGGTAAGACGGTTATATTCTGGATTTTCTGCTCGCAGGTTATAGCAAGACCGAATCAAGGAAAAAAAATCTTCTGTCGGAAAATCGAGAGCTAAAACGTTATCAATTTCATCGACAAAAATAAAGATTTTTTCACTTTTCAGTTTGACTAATAAAATGTCTTCCACAAACTGACTCAATCGCTGTAGTGCAGATAAATCTTCTCGCTCATGCCACCAAGCTTTTAAATTCACTTCTCCAAAAAGATTGAAACCTCTCAGTAAGTCAACGACCACGCCCTTATACCATTGAGAAGGGGTAATATTTCCGCTACCGATGCGAGTCATATCAATAGAAGCACAACTGAAGCCTGCTTGTTGGAGTCGATGCCTTGTTCGCAAACGCAAGCTGGACTTACCCATCTGCCGAGAACTAAATACATAACAAAACTCACCCTTCTCCAAAGCATCATAAAGTTCAATGTCTGCCTGCCGCTCTACATAGCTCAGCGCATCCATTTTTAAACTGCCACCAACTTGATACTCGTAGTTGTTCATAATCTCAGTTCAATTGCTCACGGAAATACAGTCGATACAACTCACAACTTGGGATCGCCTGATTCTCCTCCAACTTGACTAAACCCATACTTTCCAGTTTGTAAGCGGCGATCGCTTCTAATTGCACGGGATCGGAAGATAAAACCACTCGTTTGAGAGCTCCCGCCAATTTGGAGTGTTGTTGAAGATTCGCTAGAAGACGCCTTAAATGATCGCTATAAATTCCGGCAACTGTCGGGGAAGTTTGTAGTAGCTGCTCTAAAGTTAACTCCTGCCGTCCCAAGTGGTAGAAAGCAAGGCGCACTAAATACGGATGTCCTCCCACCATTGCTAGTAAAGGAGCTAGGTTTTGCACTCCTACCTTGTCGATCCAATCTAAACGATGACGCATTGCCAAATCCTGAATCTGCTCTAAACTTAACTCTGGTAATTTAATCGGTAACCCGACATTAAAAGGAGATTGGTTGATATCTAAAGGGATATAAGCTTCAGTAGCATGAACTACCACCAGTCGCAGTTTTTGCCAAACATCTAGTTCGGACGCCTCCTCATACCAAGAACGTAAAAGCGGCAGAAAGTCGCTGGAGATATCGGCATACTCAAAGATTCGATTGACTTCATCTAAAGCCAAGACAACAGGAGCATCAATTGTCCTCAGCAAAAATTCTTGGAAATATAATGTGCAGCTAACTTTACTGCCAATATCCTCATCCCAATACTCATCCAACCTCGGTTCTAAGTTTAGCTGTCGACTGACATTAGCACACAACCACCGTAAGAATTTATCGAGGGAAGTAAAAATACTAGTATCTGCACGTTGCAAACTTAACACTACAGTGCGTAACCCAGCTTGTCTGGCATGAGCCATAATTCTATGCAGCAGAGAAGTTTTCCCCATTTGCCTGGGAGCTTTAATCCGGATTAAACTTCCCGGTTTAGCAATTTGTGTATACGTGCGTTCTTCAATTGGAGGGCGATCTATGTAAAACTTGGAATCAATCGGTACTGGACCACTGGGAAATTCCAAGAAGTCGAAATCAGAGATTTGCAATGGTTGCTGCCGATCCTCCTCTTTTTCATTCATCGGCTCGCGCCACTGCTTGCTGATTTGAGGCTCAGAAATGTCTAGTAGTGTCGCTAATTTCTGAGGCGGCGATGCTTTTCGCCTCAACACAGAATGGCAATTGCTTTTAGTTACCTTTTCACCCAACACTCGACTCAGTTCTTGCCATAATTGAGAGCCGACTTGCTTGATATAATCAGTATCATAACTGTACGATATCGCAATCTGTTCGTATGTCTGTCTTTCCCAAACTCCGCGAAATACTAACTCTTGCAAATCACTCAAGTGCTTTGGATAAAGAACTGTATCCACAATAACTAGTGCTTCTTCAACAGTCATTTCCCAAAGCTCCTCCTTGAACTAATACACTACAGCAGAAATTAGGTAGTTGATGGCTCAATCAAGCTCTCAGGTGAAAGCTTACAACACTTTTTCTCACTTTTTCTCACCTTCCAAACTAAATGTAACGTAACTATGTGCATAAAAACCCACATTCCGCACCCTAACTGTCACAAGTTCATTAGTACTTAACTAATTGTTGGTTAATAGTATTTATGAACTATAAATTGAAGTAGTATTTGAAGACTTAATGAGAAAATTTTGTATTTCGCGATACTAAAAATTATATCTCTATACTTCAAAAATCCTTAGACCCGAAATACCTACGTAACGGTGCTGACTGGAGTATTGTCCTGGATTATCTCAGCCAAGCTTTTCTAGTACATGAAAATAAACCTGCGTTTTGGTCTATATTAGCAGTGGAACGGCAGGCACTAGAACAGTTGGATATCCCCTTTTTCACTGCTAAGTTAAACAGTGACGTGATGAGCGTTGCTCCTAATAAATGGTATGGGTGGAGCGGTGGGTTTAGGTTCGCTTATATATGCATTAGTGAGATGCAGTCAATTCTTAGGCGAAACAACCTTGATGGAGGATGCAAAACAACTAGCAACATTAATTACCCCTGACTTGATTGCAGCTGATCGCAATTTAGACATTACTGCAGGTGCCGCAGGTACAATTATGGGATTGTTAACTTTATATAATGCGATCGCAGAACAATCTGTACTAACAACAGCAATTAGTTGTGGTGAGCATTTGTTAAAATACCGCAGCCAAAGCGAATCTGGCATTCCGACCCTTTTTTGCTTTCTTATGTACAAAGCAAAATATCTTCTTGTACATAAGAAAACCAATGAAAGCTAAATTGTCAAGTATAAATCCTTTACACTTTTCAAGATAGGACTGATAGCATAATGGCATGATCTTGGGGTTGAATGTTGAGCTTTCTTTGTTTCGACCATTTTGACCTAGCTTGCACTGCGACCAATTTTACTGGCAAGTCCGCTCTGACTAAGCCCTTTGGCAATTCGCATTTGTTTCAACTGCTCGCCGGAGTCGATTTTTTGAAGCATTGGTTTTGCGATCGCCGCAGATAAATGTCGAGGAATATCACAAAATTTTGATGTCGGAGTGTAAGGTAGAGCGATACAGGCTTGCAAGTCAAAAAAAGGTGTTCATCTTAAAGGTCAGATTTATTATTTCCGACCTGATAATTTAATTATCTGAAGTTAATTGTTAGAATGCTGGTCTAACCAAGCTACTAAACTAGGGAGCAATGAAAGACTGAGAATAGCTCTGCCTAAAGCTTCTAGCTGTTCCTTGTTTAGAAGTTGAACTCGCTCAATAATCGACGAATCAAGTTCACCAAAGCGTTCATCTAGTAAAGACAGACAGAATCTAAGTGCTTCTTTCTGTTCTCCCTTCTGTTCTCCCTTCTTTTCGCCTCTCTTTTCACCTCTCTTTTCACCTCTCTTTTCACCCTTCTGTAATATATCCTGATAGATTACCGATTCTTTCATAAGATCCTCACTCAGTAATTGACGAATTAAATCTTTCTTAAACCGTAAACCTGCTAAAATCTGCGTGTAAGCTGCAATATCTTGCCTAATATCCCTATTTTGGATTCTAGCAACATTCTCGGCAACCTGTGATAATAATATTTGGGGTGAAGTTGTTTGGGTTAATGGTGCCAACGGTAACAATGCCGGATTATCAAGAAACAGTGTTGAATCTTGTTCCCACATCCGGATAACTCGATAGCGATGAGTAGTGGTCTCATTCACATATTCTTCGGTAAAAGCTATTTCGGCATCTGTTTTTTGTAGGAAAATAACTACCTGAATTACGGGAACATGATATTGACGTATTAACCTCACAGAGTAATCTAACATCCGAAAAGGAATCGATGGAGTAGATCTTGTTAGTGTTTGAAATTCAATGTGTAAAATTTGATTTTCAGTTTGCAGGAAAATACAAGAGTCAGCGCGAATTGGTTCGAGACTCAACTCAGTTTTTAGCACTTTAATTTTGCGAGGTTTTATCGTTAGCAACCAATCGGCAAACTCGATTGGATATTTTTCAGCTAATACTTTACAAACGTTATCGTAACTCACACTCAACACCAGTTTCTACTAAATTGAGAATATTAAGACTTTAGAAAATTGTTGATAAAAATTTATAAAAGTTAACTATAGCAATCCACACATCATTTCTGAAATGCTCAACCCGGAAAAATCTTTCTTTACGACAATTTTTATTGACTGTGATTTATGTGTGTTGAATGCAGATGTAAAACACACATTCAATCAATTCTGGATACCCAAAGCCGCTAAATTTTATTTTGGCTATGTGATGGAACTTAAAGAAAATGATGAAGAAGCGTTACTCCCATTAGATAGTAGCGTTAGCTTTGAAACTTCTACAGATGTTTGGGTCGAGAGGACATTAGATCAACTAAGTTTACATTGGCAAGATAATCACTCCTATGCAAGTAAAAATCAACCTTTGCTAGAAGAAGCTTTACGAAATTGGGAATTACTGGTTGGAAAACCCATTGTTGAATGGAACTCCCGCTATTACCGTGACCAAATCTTCAAATATGGTTTTAAAGGCTTCAAGAATCAACATTAGGCGGATATACTGCAAACGGTCAAGCTTTTAACCGTTTGCAGTATCCCTCCTGATTTAGAGTAAGGCTGTGTGAGATTCCCTCAAAGGATATTTTGTATTTTATTTTGATGGCTTATTAAACTCAATAGCATCGCGTTGAATAATAATATCGTATTTTTCAAAAAAGTTCTGTCCTAAAAGACCAATTTCTTTGTTTGAATCTAAAATGGCTACTTCTATATTATCAACTTTTACTCCGCCAGCCTCTATTGAATTAACGTAACCAATAGGCATTTTTTCCAGCTTACCACTTGCCATAACAAAATGTTTTTCTCCTATTGGCTTTACCTTCAAATTATCTGCGGTTTTTTTATTAATAATTGTTTGACTAGCTCCTGTATCCAACATCATTTCTTCTTCCCGATCACCATCAAAAGTGACATCAATAATGGGACATCCACCATCTCGTCGTTTAATTATTGCTGGACCGTCCTTGCGTGGATAATGAATAATTAAAGCTGCTAAAAGAAGAACTATAGCAATTTCCATGACAAATCCTCCGTGAATACACTCTCATTTAAACTTGTTGAAGACGTTAACAGTACACACAACTCCTCATTCAAGCATTCCGGATTTCTTTGTCAAACTAAACACTTATTAACAATATAAGCTCACTGAGTTCTTTTTAACACCGCTTGCCTAACTGTGCAGGGCGATGCGTAACGAGCAATTTCTTAAATTGTGCAGTTGTTCCCTAGTTCTTCACTATTGCCCTTCAACTTTAAAAATATCAGGTGAAGAGACTATTGAGCAGCACTAAACTCAACGGGAGCAAGTTGCTTCTCACAAATTTACAAAATAACAAAAGAGAGAACTTCAAAATGCAAGTATCTGAGATTCTACACACACTTCCTGCCACGCTCGAGTGGATGGTACTATTCAATCTGTCTGCTATTTCTAAGATGGCTGATGACGCAACTATTAGGGACATGTATCATCTACCCAAAGAAATAAATTTGGAGTCATACAGCCATGTGGTGCTGACAAATCAAGGGAGATTTTTGGCACCACACGATGAGTCGAAACTGATTGAGCCATTTTCAGGAAACAGTTGGTCTCGCGAACAGATAAAAACTTCTCTGTACAAACGATTTGCCAGCCATCTTGCTTTATTTTCAGTCGATGAAGCCAACCCTGAAACATTTTGGATTGTTCAGTCTGGCGTTATCTCCTTGTTTGCAGTCCCAATCGTAGATGGTGTTGCTGAAGGTACGCGGCATTACCTGTTCAGAAGCTGCCCGTAACTGGACTGCAAATATGACCAAAGAAAGGAATTCCACCCATTGTCCACTGTATTGAAACAATCTATCAAACAGGAATAAAAGTTCTGCCGCAAGAGTTAGAACTGTACCAACCAAACTGGTTGCGTTCTGAAACATTGCCTAAATGGGATATTACAATTGTCCCTGCTTGATTGGTACCTTATTTTCTTGCAAGTCCCTTACCGTGTTTACCTGAGTTCGACGTAAAAATAAGGACTGAAAACTAGACAGAGTAAACTTTCTAG
>JAQYWP010001120.1 GCA_029379285.1 Rhizonema sp. PD38 | reverse complement strand
ATTTAAGCCAGTTAAATTACCGAGAATGCGAGGCGCAACAAAATTAGAATTGATTTGATCGCTCACCACAGCAGCCGCTAAAACTTCTACACCCAGCCAAAAGTTTTGTAAAGCTATTAACAAACTAACAATTGCAATACCTATCCCAGTACCAAAGGGAAAGAGGGAAAAGAACCCAATCCCAATCCCAAAAAGTAAAGCTAAGGGAATACGCAAAGCTATAAATATGAGTATCAGAACTGATGTTAGTAAAGCACCTAATGTTACCTGACCGATAAAGTAATTTTGGAAATCCTCTCGCAACGTTTGTCTCACCTTTACTCCAATATGAGGCGGGAACCACTGAAAAATGCCGTCCCAGAGAAGTTGTCCATTAAATACTAGGTAAATCGTTAACACTACTGTCAGCAACACGTTAGCAAAAGTGCCAATTGTATCCACAGCTAAGCTGAGAATTTTACCAGTAAAAGCTTGAAGTTGATTGGATAATCTGTCTAAAATTTGAGTAGGTAAACTGCTTAAATTCGCGGGAAGTTGTTGAGTTGCCGCCCAGTTTTGCAAAGCTTGCAACTGTTGTGTTCCCGAATCAATCCAAGCAGGTAAAATGTTAGTTAATTCATTTAGCTGCTGTAGAATTAAGGGAAACAATGTGACAGTTAAAGCCACGACGATAACTACAGCAAGCAGCAAAACCACTGAAACAGCAATATTGCGTTCTACTTTTTGCTTCTGTAAAAACTGAATGGGATAATCCAAAACAAAAGCGAGTAGAATAGCGGCGACAACAATGCCAACCAAAGGTTGAAAATACTGCACAACTTGAAGCAATACCCAACCATTGAGTATGGCAAGAGGAAATGCCAATCCTATACTTAACCATCGTGGCAGTTTATTTGCTGAATGCATAATTTTTATACTGGAGTTGTCAAACTAAGTTATTTAGCTATATAGTTAAGTTTGGTCTTGGAAAATAAAGAAGAAAATTATCTCTTCATTTTATATCCAATACTCAATGACTCATGCCCAATTCCCTCCTTTCCATAAAATCTAACAAAATTCGTTGAGGACGAGCTCCTAAGGGACGTACTTCTCCAGCGACTGCTGAATAACAGCTTCCTTGACGAATGTCTTCAGGTGTTAGTAAAGCCATATCCCAGCCTTCATTGAGAACAAGCTGATCGAACTCCACTAACAAAGGTGCATGAAAGACATGACGAATACCTATTTCATCGGCATAACAGCCAAAAAAAGAAAACTCAAGGAGAGTATAGCCGATTTCTTCTAAGATTTCGCGCTTGACCGCAACATCTGGGTTTTCACCGCTTTCAATATATCCGCCAAACAGTGCCCAGTAACCGGGATAGAGAATATTGGGAATATTATCCCGTAACTGCATGAGAAACTTGTTGTCTTGGTAAAGAATAGCGATCGCCGCTTGGATAGCCATATCAATTGCTATGAATCATTCTCTCCTCATCTTATTACCGAAGAAAGGCAGCTATGAGTCACGGGAAGAGATCCAATGGAAATGCTTTTCAGCCATAAAGGTTTAAAGCCCCTATCTAATACCATTTCACTTTAAAGTTGATACAAATAGGTAGCATTCTAGCATTCTAGCAGGGGAGGAAAGAATTAGAAACCATCATTTGTATCATGTCTGAGCGTGAAATAGTATAAGCACTCTAAAGTCAGCGTGTCGCGCCCATCATGCAGTACTACTGCCACAGCTTGAATCAGCAAGTTTTTGAGTACTCCGACGCAGCCGATGCGATTCTACTTTTCCTGCAAAGCTATAATTTGCTTATTGAACAGAGGTAGAAACTGGTTATGTCAACTCTTGAGCAAATCGAAGCGGCAATTCTCTCGCTTCCATCGAATGACTTTGAGAAACTGAGAAACTGGTTTTTTGACATGGATTATCAGCATTGGGATGAGCAACTAGAGCGCGACATTGCAGAGGGCAGATTAGAGGCATTGGCTCAAGAGGCGATTGCTGAATTCAAAGCAGGGCAATGCCGCGAAATTTAATGCACTATACGACACGACGATTTTGGCAATGCTACAACGCTTTACCTGAAAATGTACAGCGAACTGCCGATCAATGCTACGAGTTGCTCAAAACCGATTCGTCTCATCCATCGTTGCATTTCAAAAAGCTTGGTAGCAAATATTGGTCAATTCGAGCAGGGTTAAGTTACCGTGCTTTAGGTGTTGAGGTGGAGAACGGCATTTCATGGTTTTGGATCGGTACACACGCAGAGTATGACTTGCTTATCTGCAAGCTGTAGCGTTTCATACTATTGAAAAGCTTGTGTTCATATTTAATGAGGCGATCGCTCTATGAAATTGCGCGTCAAAGAAGGAGTTAAGCGCAATTGTTGCAAACGGCACCTACGTAGTCAGGAATATTCAGTGATCTCTTACGACGCCATCGAGTGAACTTGCAGGAAGATGATAAGTTAGACGCGGCGCTCAAACAAGTTGTTGCATCTCCTCAACCAGTGAGGATTGAAACAGGGTTAGCATTTAAGTTACGTAGTATGGGGTTGGTAAAGTTTCAAGGTAATGATGTGATGCCTTTGTGTGGTTTGTATAGTTTGTATTTTGGCGATACGGATGTGCGCCGTTGCCTTTGGCATCGCTTAGGGTAAGCTGATGAATGTATTGCATCTCATTGATGGCACTTGCTTGACTAATTGCAGAACTTATGCATCTGTTCATGTCAAAGTAGGCATGGTTCTAACCTTCATTTCTATGAAGACTCATGAATTACGCTTCTCTCATGCTGGTGTGTCCCTTCATGACTCCAGATGCGCTCCTGAAAGATGTGCGCCTTGGCTCTCCCCTACTCCAACACAGTAGCAGGCGATCGCAACTCTTGAATGTATGGCAGAATAAATGCCATACACTCTGGCGTCTCCTAGCTGCTACTACCCCCTGCTGATTGAAAGTTCCACCTACAACTAATGGTTTACCTCAGTACTCAGGATGGTTCTGGGAATCAACCCCCGTTCGACAATGTAAGCACTGATCAATATAATTTCCGGATGAGGTTGGGAGTATGGGTTGTCATCTTCAAGCTAAGAGTATTCCAAGGAATAAATGATCCAGAAACTGGGATACTGAAAAAATAATTCA
>JAQYWP010001119.1 GCA_029379285.1 Rhizonema sp. PD38 | reverse complement strand
AGACAAAGTCAGGGCTTCAGGTGTTTACAACGATCTTAGATGGCATATACAAGACTGGTCGCAAGGTCACAGATGAATTTAAGCAGATGATGGAGATTGTATTTGACGATTATTTGCCGCAATGGAATTATACAGCAGTGCCGCAGATCCCATAATTATGGATCTTATTTAATCTTCATTCCTTAGTGTTGCGATACGGCGCGCATCCGTGGCCCTTGGCATCGCATCCGTTAAAAGTTCAGACAAGGGAATATGTTCTACTGATGCATAAAATCTTCTTATTCAATCTGTAAAGACATCAACTCCATATCAAAATATTGATTATCAAATTTATACGCCATTTTCTCTATTCCGTATATTTGAAAGCCACATGATAAATAAAGTTTTTTTGCTGAGCTATTAGTTGTAACAACATCAAGTAATAATATTTCTATCTCGTTAAGAATCTTTGCTCTTTGAATTAATTCATTAAGTAATAATTTACCTATACCTTTTCCTCGATATTCTTGTTTAACATACATACTGCGAATATATGCTTTGTGCCTTACTTTTATTCTTAATTCTTGATGAAATGCGACTATTCCAATTAACTCTTTATCCTCATAGCCGCCTAATATAAAGTTATTGTTATCTACTGGTATTCTATCCCTAAATTCATCTATTGTCTTAATTACTTCTTCATCATACATTGTACCAAAGGAATCTGGATTTTTAGATAAAGCTTTTAATCTGATATTCCTATAATCTTCTGCATCATGTTTTGTCAATTTTCTAATTATCATTGGATTAATTTATTATCAAAAGTGGCTCAAAATAAGAGGCTATTTATAAACTAAATCTCAAGGTGAGTAGAAAGGAATACTTTCAACTGTAGAATACATTCAATACAGTGTATTTACATGGTTGCTCATGGCACGAAAGTCTTAGTTCTTCTTCAAACAAATTGATTTTAATTTGATTATTCATGATACCTTCTGTAGATAAAAAATAATTGTGTATTAAAAACATATTATACAGCATAGCTTACTTGAATACTACTTCACCTTATAGGTAGAAGATAACCGTAGTACGCCAGGAGATATAAACAGAGTTAGGGGACGGAAACTACTAACTAAAAAGGTATTATTAGTAACTTCAAGAGCAAGAGTTGTACTAAAATGGGAAAATTAAAAAGCTGACGCGGTCCAGAATAAACATTCCCGACATATGAAACGACAAATTATAATTCCGGTGATTACAGTCGCTGCTTTATGCAATGTGTTTTTTTCACCAACAGCTTACGCGACCTCGAACTACAACTACAAACCTGGTGAATACGTCGTTATTGTTCACGGTCGCTCTCCGAATGGACGTTACTCAATCGCCTCGCATGGTGAGGGCGAGTTTGGCGGAGACAATTTTCACCTTTATTTGATGGATGCTCAAACGGGGAAAAAAATTGGTCCTCTCGAAGAAGTCAAGGATACATTTGATACAGGTGCATCCGCCTATTATGCAAAATGGTCAGCCGACTCTAGTCAAGTCTCCATTACTTATCGAGTTGATAGACATGCCGCTGTCATAATTCGCTATTCTATCAAAGGCAGGCGTGCTTACATCATTAGTGGACCAACACCAGTAGACAAGCGATCGCAATGAGCTAAAACCTTGTGCAGATCGCACAGTGACTTAAGAAGCGCACATAAGCCAAGCTGTAACCCCACATCTTGTTGGGCGCGAGGCGCGGCGTAGCCGCGCCATCGCTTGTGAGACTAAAAGTGAGCGATTGATTACAATGGCTGGGTTTATAGAAATATGCTAGATAAAAAATGCCAAAATGTGGTATAATACAATGTGTAATATCCTGTCGTTTAAGCGTTACATTGTCAAAAGGGAAAAATAGCATGGACAACAATACCATCTTGGTGACAGGAATAAGCGAACCACTCCTACATCTTATTGATGAGCGGGCTAGTCAGAAAGGTGGTGATAGAGCCGCCTATATCCGCGATTTGATTGAACATGATATTTATGGATCATCTGTACCAGACTTCTCATTGAATACATCAGAAGAAAAACATTCGTTTACCCATCAAAGCAGAAAGCGTCCTTTTAACCCAAAACAATGGAAAGAGGATATGTTTGTCTTAACAAACCGTGCATCAGAAATACCCGTTTTACCATCAGAAGCATTTACCCGTGAAAGTATCTACGGGGATCATGACTAATGCCATACATGGCAGATACGAACATCCTGTTAAGGTTTATTGCTCCAGAAGATCCGAATCATATTTTAGTTCGTAATCTTATATACTCTTTACTGAACCGGGCAGAAGAAATCTGTTACACATCCCAAACAGGCCAGTCTCCGCCACCAGATTTCTCGAAGCCGATAATTGAGGAAGAATTAGCAATTGTGATGCGAGTTGGCTCAGTCATAAATCAGCTATAGCATGGACGTATATAAGAGCCCATTTTAGAGCCAACATTGCGTACCACTTTTTGTTTAAAGCAAATTCTCATTTTAATTTTCTGTTAGCTGCAACGACGAAAACTCGTTCTTTTTTCCCAGATTGATAGAAGAGTGTTAATCTGACTTTTAGTTTTGGTGTCAAAAAACTTCCTTGTCTACTTTCTCTCCAAGTCTTCCTAATCTTACCCCATTCCAAATGTAAAAAACCTACACCTGCCTCCCCTGCCTGCCTCAATGAATAAATGCCTTAACTGAACGGTATTGGTATTGGGACAGGAGGTGAATATTATTGATAGGGAGCAACGGCAAAGGTTAGTAGAGTCTCTGGGTGCATCCATTAAGGAGACGGAGATGTAGCTCTTGGAGTGTGGCGCAGCAGATGATGACACAGAGGAATTGAATTAATTTTCAGGTGATCGCCACCACTATAGTGGCTCAGCTTTAGTATCAGTGTACGATGAAGTTTGTCATTCGCTACGTCGATGCAAGAACATGGCTGAATCAGGCGTAAGATTGACAAAAATCTTTTCTCCCACTTCCTAGGGAGACGCAACAGGAAACTGCACTACTACCAATTTATTAAAAGAAATTAAATAAGAGGATATACGGTTGTTAGTAAGCAGTGAATAATATATAACCACAAAACAAGTATGGATTAAATAAGGGTATATACGGTTGTTAGTAAG
>JAQYWP010001118.1 GCA_029379285.1 Rhizonema sp. PD38 | reverse complement strand
TAATTCTTTATCTCAGTATCCCAGCTTTTGGATCATTTATTTCTTTGAACACTCCTAATAATTTATTATAGCATAAATTTGTAAAGATCATATTCATACACAAAATATTTTAAATAGAAACAAGCAGGCAAAAGAAAATGGCGAAAATAGTGATCAACTACACTCAAGATTCAGCCCAATTATACGTTGAAGACTTGGAGAATGGAATTAAGTTAGAAATGGTACTGATTCCTAGTGGTAGCTTTATGATGGGGTCACCAGAAGACGAACTGGAACGAACCGACGATGAAAGTCCTCAACGTTTAGTATTCATTAAACCATTTTGCATGGGTAAATACCCGATTACGCAAGCACAGTGGCAGGCAGTAGCTTCTCTACAGCAAGTTAACCGAGAACTTAACCCTAATCCCTCCTTCTTTAAAGGTGCAAATCGTCCTGTAGAGTCAGTTTCCTGGTATGATGCTGTTGAGTTTTGCGATCGCTTAACTGTCCATACTAATAGAGAATACCGTCTGCCTAGTGAGGCCGAATGGGAATATGCATGTCGTGCTAGAACCACTACGCCATATCACTTTGGAAAAACAATCACGACTGATGTCGCGAATTATCGAGGAACAGATGACAAAGAAAATAAATGGTCAGGTTCCTATGGTGAAGGGCCCAAAGGAATTTATCGAGAAGAAACTACATTTGTAGATAGCTTTGATGTAGCTAATGCCTTCGGGCTATACGATATGCATGGGAATGTATGGGAATGGTGTGCGGACCATTGGCATGATAATTATCAAGGAGCGCCCACAGATGGAAATGCCTGGACAGATAGAAATGAGAATGATAATCACAGGCGGCTGCTGCGCGGTGGTTCGTGGCACGACGATCCTGATTACTGTCGTTCTGCTTGTCGCCATTGGGACGATCCCGGCTACGACCTCAACGTCATCGGTTTTCGGGTAGTGTGTGGTGGTGTGGCGGCGAGGACTCTTTAGCCCTTGGCACTTTAGCCCTCTGCTCTTTGCTCTGATTTTTTTGCCCTTTTTTTAGCGTAGCGGAGCGGAGCGATTAAATTTTTTTCAAAAATCAAGTTAGTAAAAAAGTATTATCATAATATAACATACAAATTTTGGTATGTAAATCATCTCAAAAAACTTGTTAAAACTTTAATGGAAGAATTACCAATTATACAAAAGACTTACGATTTGATTAAATGGTATGTTCCAATTCTTAATCGATTGCCAAAAGCGCATAAATTTGCTTTAGGAGATAGGATGGTAAGTGGATTGTATGATTTACTGGATGGTTTACTTATAGCTCGTTATAACAAGGAAAAGCTGAATCAACTAGAGTCACTCAAAAGTCTATTAGACATTTTACGCTATCAAACTCGTCTTTTGTTTGATTTTCAGTTAATACCAATACATCGATATGAATATGCAGGAAAGTTAATCAATGAAATTGGTATAGATTTAGGCGGTTGGATTAAACAGCAAAGTAAAAACCAAAAATCATAGATTTCCAAATACATGAAACGCTACGGTAATCTTTATTCTCAAATTGTCAGCTTTGAAAATATTATAATTGCAGCTAAAAAAGCACAGAGGAGCAAGCGTTTTAGAGAAAACGTTTTGGCTTTCAATGATAATTTAGAAGCAGAGCTAGCCAAATTAAAAGAGGAGTTAGTTATTAAGAATTATCAACCCGGTAATTATAGAATATTTTACATTAAAGAACCAAAAACTCGCATGATTTCAGCCGCACCTTATCGAGATAGGGTAGTGCATCATGCTTTATGTAATGTCATTGCTCCTCTTATTGAACCGATATTTATTGCTGATTCCTATGCCAACCGAGTGGGGTTTGGTACTCATCGTGCTTTACACCGCTTCATTCAATTTGCTCGTTCTAGTCGTTATGTCCTACAGTGTGACATCCAAAAATATTTTCCCAGCATTGACCACGAAATTTTAAAAAGTCTAATATATCGAAAAATAAAATGCCCAGACACACTCTGGCTAATTGATACTATTATCGATAATAGTAACGAGCAGTTACCAGTATTTGAATATTTTAATGGAGATAATTTATTAACACCACTGCAAAGACGACGAGGGTTACCAGTTGGAAATCTCACTAGTCAGTTTTTTGCTAATGTTTATCTCAATGGTTTCGACCATTTTGTTAAAGAAAAACTTAAAGTTAAGAAGTATCTCCGCTATGTTGATGACTTTGCCTTATTCTCAGATGATTGGGAATTTTTAGCTGAGGCACGATTAGCAGTAGAAGAATATTTAGCACAATTAAGATTGAAGATTCATCAGATCAAGAGTCAACTATTTGAAACAAAGCATGGTCCTAATTTTGTTGGCTTTCGCATCTTACCAGACTGTATCCGTGTAAGAACAGAAAATTTGCGAAGGGCAAGACGTAGACTTAGGAAGATGCAGAGTCCAGACCTGTTCCTGTGATCCTGGTAACAGTATCCGAAAATCAAACTGGGTTGGGTAGCCTGGTAGGTGTAAAAGCCGAACGTTTACCCAACTCTATAAACAACATAATAACTCATGCACTACGGACGAATATTTACCCTAGTTCTTCTAGCTGATCTCTTTGTGAGACTTTCTGAGCCTTTTGTTGAGCGATCGCTTTGATTTTATCAATCTCAATCTGTGTGATGTTATTGACGATAATCTCAAACCTTAGCTGAGAAGATTCTCTAGTTGCCTCCAAAACTCGGGCTGACTCATTCTTTGCAGGAGCTTTTCTATCAAAAGTCAAATGCTCACCTTCTGGAGAAACATTCAAGAGTACAGTAGATTTATCTGATTCATATAACCTTGTGTATTCACCTTCACTATCCTCATTCTCTATAGTTGACCCTTCTTTTTCTAATCTTGCTAAGACAATTGGGATTACGTATCTGTGTATATCTTCTAAGTTTTGCTGAAAGTGGTTAATAGGTATTCTTTCTTCACTTAGAGTCACTACTTCTTCAATTATATCTGTAGCAACTGCTAATCTATCCTCAGCTAGAGGTGAGACTACAACAGTTTGCTCAACTTCTTCTACAAGCTCCTCTACTTCAAAAGCTATGATAATCGCCTCTTCATAAGATTGTCCTGAATGGATTCCACTAATTATACTTGA
>JAQYWP010000173.1 GCA_029379285.1 Rhizonema sp. PD38 | reverse complement strand
TTACAATCCCCACAGTATTATCTTTTTCAACTTATTCAGCAAACCCTACTTAACTTGGGCATACAACCTCAGAATCACTCTACTTTTTACGAACGTCCAAAAAAACGATTAATTCACGAACAAACTTTAACTCACATAACCTTGTGTTGCTATAAAGTTTACTCGGTCTACTGTTCAGTCTTTTTTTTACGTCGAACTCAGGTCTTGGGAGATTAAGCTAGGTCCGTATAAGGAGTATATCTAGATTCGTAAGCAGCTTCTTGACCGTAGGAAATTTCTACGAAATGTCCATCAGGATCTTTAAGATAGGCTGCATAACCCGTTGGTGCGCCGTGTTCAGCAGGTTCTTCTAACAAGCAACGGTCTTTACGGGCTAATTCGCACAGATGATCCACCTGTTCGCGACTGACGCAGGCGATGCCGATATGAGTAGGAGACTGTATCGGTTTGACCTCTTTTTCTTCAAGTAGAGCTAGTGCAAAGGGTCTGATTTTGTCAGACATCCAAACTGTACCAGGATCAACACGGAAACGCTCCACCGACATCTGACCGTATTTGGCGTAAAATGCGATACTTGCATCTAGATTAGTAACGGCTATAGCTAAATGAGTAAAAGCTGATGTTTTAGTCATCGTAGATCCTCTAGAACTAATTTTCAAATTATTTAAAGCTTGTTGAGTAAACACGGGCAATCCTAATTCAGCCCGATAACCGTGAATATCGACCGGATCAAGCTGCTTGATCAGATTGACGATCTCTTCACTGACCACTTGACCTGGAACCAAGATTGGGTAACCAGGTGGAGTAGGAATAATGAATGCAGATGAAACCAGTGTTCGTCCAGAGACAAGAGCCTCATGCACCTCACTCTGTAGCTTGAGGTATTCTATTTTTGTTTCGTCTAAGCCAAGAAAGTAGGCTGTGCGCAGATCACCTTGTTTGGTTACAGGGTCAGGACGAAAGCTGGAATGAAACTCACTGAAACAAGACAAGGACGGTAATTCCCTTGTCAGCTTTTTCTGCTTGCTTTCAAACAATTTCAATTCTACAGGATTGTAGTTGTGAAATTCTTGCTCTAACTCCGAAGCAATTTTTAGCAAGCAGTCGAGCAAATACGCTACAGAACCCCAGGTTGTGCCAATATTGGTCATCAACAGAGCAGTATTCAGGGAAGTTTTGTTTACCTGGATGTGATACTGATTCATCAATACCGAATCACGGAAAGTATTGCCGCCAATTCCCGTCTGACCAATGTACAAGGTAAGCCGCGTGGGATCGAGAACGAATTCATCATTCTTCCATGCTGTCTCAATGCGATGGAAATCCGTTTCTGGATCTTCATGTTGTTGGTAACTTTTTAGCCCTGATGGACGATAAGGTTTGGGAATCAAGTCTTCACAGGTAAGCATCTTGAAGTATTTTCGCAGTAGCGGATGAGTATTGACCTTCTCCCGCACCTCCATCGCTATTTCAATCTGGGACTGAACTAATTTGAAACCTTCCAAGTCAACTTGTCGCCGTGCGAGATCTAGAGAAGCAAGAATTTGATAATTCGGGGACGTACATGTGTGAGTCATGTAAGCCTCGTGAAAATCAATTTCCGACTTACGAGTAAAATTCTCATCCCAGATGTGAATCATGGAAGATTGACGCATCGAAGACAGGGATTTATGCGTTGATTGGGTAGAGTACACCCGGATCTTCACCTGATCTGGGTCAGGTAAAAGGTGGTTTTTCAGCCACGTGTCATCGTTGTCTGGATCAAGTTGATCAAATTGTTCCTTAAAAGCGAGGTACTCTTCTCGGTATTCAGTACTGTTGTAACGAGCATAAAGGTCAGCAGCGGCTTGCATCCCTGTGCGTTCTCGATAGGTAGGGGTGCAACAAGCGAAGGCAAACCAGGCTTCATCCCACAAAAAAACCAGATCTGGCTTGATTGCCAGCACTTCTTCCATTACACGCTTAACATTGTAAACAATCCCATCAAAGGTACAATTGGTCAGCAATAGCACCTTTACCTGCTCCAATTGCCCAGAGCGTTTGAAGTGGAGCAATTGTTGCTTAATTTCCGTCAAAGGTACACCGCCGTAGATGCTGTATTCATCTAAAGAATAAGCATTGAGGTACACTGGATAAGTACCAGTCAAGACGATGCCGTAGTGGTGAGACTTGTGGCAATTATGGTCAATCAGGATGGTATCGCCTGGAGTCACAATTGCCTGCAAAACAATTTTGTTGGCTGTTGAAGTGCCATTAGTGACAAAAAAGGTCTGTCGAGCGCCAAAGATCTTGGCTGCTAGACTCTGAGCTTGCTTGAGACTACCAGTTGGATGCAATAACGAGTCTAATCCTCCAGAGGTAGCTGAAGTTTCTGCCAGAAAGATATTTTTACCGTAGAACTCTCCCATGTCCTGAATCCAATCCGACTTAAAGATGGAATTTCCTCGGGAAATGGGCATAGCATGAAACACGCCAGTAGGTTGCTGACTGTAACTCTTTAGGGCGTCGAAGAAGGGGGTTTTGTAGCGCTCTTCGATGCCTTGAAGTACGCTCAAATGCACATCAAGATAGTCTTCCTGGTTGTAGAAAACACGGCGGAAATTATAATGCACATCAGAATCTACATTAACCAGAGACACATCGGGGAATAAGTATAAGTCCAATTCTGGGCGTAACTTGTGAAGAATATCGCCTAAAACAAGACCGCGAGGTTGGTTAGATTCCACTAACTCTGAGGTTTCTAACTTACTCATGTAATCTTCTAACAGTGGCAAGCGATTTTCGGCACGCAGTGGAAAATCATAGCCTAAGATGCAGCATTGAATGTTATAATTCAACATCAACGCGGCCAGGGCATCCTCGAAATTAGAAACAATGATCAGCTTGTAAACAAACTTATCTGCTGGAGATTGCATCTGCGCGAGTTTGCGGCGTAATTCTTTTCCTTTTTCTGGTGTTAAATCGTCTTCGACAAATAAGAGCGTGAAATAGAGTTGCCGATTGTTGTCGAATGTCTCTGAAGATGGGCTTTGCAGCTCATCTTTGCCGAGATTCGCGAAAATCTCATCAATATGTTGTTGAGGATAACGCTCGGCAGCGCTAGATATCAAATGTACTACTTTAGCTACCTCGCGGGAAAGCTGGGAGTATTCCTGTCGCTTAAAGCGTTGGTATAATTGTCCAAATACCTTTTTCCCCGGTATTTCCCAATAAAGTTCCCAGGTTTCCAGCATTTTGAAATGAGTTTCAATTTTTTCCTCCAAGGCAGAGACGTCTCTACCTTGAGTTTGAAGGGATTGCAAGCGCTCTGTAGCCAAATTCATTTGGTTCCAGGTATCGCTACGCCTTTGCAACGTATTTTTATGTACGCTTATGTGTAGACCATCAAGCACTAGAGAGTATACGTTTTTGTGCATATTTTATCACAGAATGATGCTTGTAGATGGTTAAAATCAAGTCAGAATTGTAATGCATGTTTGTAAGAATACACCCGTCAGAATAGAAGAGTCAGAATAGTTACCTACACCGAGAACATTTGATGAAATGAATATACCAATAATGATATATTCCTGATGAACACCCCTATGGGCAAGGCAGGGGGCATTCTAGTAGTCTTGCTGGGGGCAAATGCATAGATCGAGAATTAACTCACCTGCGCTGCATTGCCCAAATCGGTCCAGTCCCACACCAAATTTTTGATTTTGGTGGTCAACAATAGGATGGGTTTAATCCTCATCCTATTGTTGACCCCTGCTAGAATGCTCCCCGCGCCCCTGCCTCTTCTTAAATTCTGACTCCTAAGTCCTGTGTGTTCAATTGTTACGTATGTTTTATACACTTCTGAAAGTCCTAAAGTTCTCGTAACTAATACTAATTACTACAATCTTACAATCTGGAATATCATACCTCAGATCTTGCACCTGGAAAGAGCGAATGTCAATTCCTAGACTTACGTGCCAGTTCTCTCTTGCGTTCAATGTCTTGTAAAAGAAGTAACACCACCAATTGTGGAAATATAGTTTGGAATGCGATCACTGCGGCTTGTCCCCAATCAGGTAGGTTTGTCTTGGCGATCTTCGCAGCTCGCCGCAGGCATCGCCGTCGATAAATAAGCCCGCGCTAAAACATAAGACAGGACTTACGCAACTGGCACAGTGCGATCGCTATCTATTAGTACATAATTATTATTAACGGGAAGCTTTAGTACAATTATCACTTTACAACGACGGTACACTGTTTTTTTAAGTAAAGCTTTATTGCCATTAGCTCTTTTAGTTCTACTACTTTATAGCACACTTTACTTTTCTCACAATATAGCTATACAACGTTTAACTGTCTTCTTCTCAGCCTTACTTTCTAGTGCAGTTTTATTAACGGCTATTAATTCTCAACTTTCGGACACAGGTTTTACAGTAGCTATTGAATACGGATTTTATATTTTTTTCAGCCTATGTCTGTTTTGTATTCTTATTGGTTTACTTGTGCAACCCTCTAAATATTGACAAACTTATAAAACTCACATACTGTACTATTTGTCAATATTGAAAGGGCTAGTTCGCTAGTTGAAGGACTCTGTTGGGGAATTGCGATCACTATCCCAAAACCCTCGAAATGTCGTAGCCACTCACGCCAAAAAATACCACTACATAAATTCGCTAACAGAATCGTTGAAGTGGCGAACTATTCCTCCCTTTCCACATCCCGTGAAAAGTCAGGTTTTGTATCGCATCAAACGTGCGGACTACAAATGATCATCGTAATTCTTCACAGCAGCCCAAAACTGACGCTCAAGTTAAACTTTAGGAGAACTCAGTAATCCCAATAGTAACAGTGACCAAGGCACGTTAATATCAGGGATGAGCCAAGAGTAGTCTTTCAATCGGGGCAAAGCAGAGGGCATGAGAAAACGCAATGAACGTAGCGATACGGGACGATTTCCATCTTGATCTACTAGTCCATATTGCCGTGCCAGTTCGGCAACAATATGCACTCTTCCTGTACGACTGATGATGTTTGGCTCGCTTGCAAGCGCAGCCAGGACTCGTCCTGTTAACAAGGGCGTCTCCCAATTGTAGCGCTCAGTAAACATAGCGTAATTCTTATCATTCACATTTTTTTCGCTCATTTCAGAAGCGATACGAGAAAAGTGTTCAGTGCCAACAATCCCCGGCCAAATTGAAATAGAAGCGACGTTATGTGGTTTTAACTCAACAGCCATATCAGCAGCTAGGCGATCGCACGCAGCTTTACCTGTACCATATGCTGCACCAAAATTGTAGAACAAGCTGCCCCATGATGAAATGGTGCAAATTAGTCCAGAATTGCGTTTGGTCATCAGTCGGGCAGCAAAAATACTCGAAACATAGTGGCTGCGAAGACCAACGTTGTTACATGCATCCCAAAGGCTTGGTTCACTATCCCAGAAGGGCTGCCCATGAGCGTTGCTTAACACCTGAACCCCTGAGTAAGCATTATTAACCAGTATATCGAGATGTCCATCCTGTTCATCTTTGATGCGCTCGAAAAGCAAACGTATTTGCTCATCCTCGCTATGATCTACCTGAACAGGAATACATACACCGCCAACTTCCTCAACTGCAGTTTGAGTTTGAGCTAGGCTGCCTGATACATCATCACTCTCTTCAGAGTTATTAAGGCGACGACCAGTAACGTACACAGTTGCACCTGCCTCACCAAGTCCAATGGCAATTCCCTTACCAATGCCCCGCGTCGCACCTGTGACCAATATTACTTTACCTTCTAAGCTTTTCATCTTTCATTTAATAACGAAGTTAAGCGCTTATGTTGTCTTGACCATTCTTGACAAACTTCTATGACAAGTTGTATTTCTTGAGTAGTCAAAAGTTCATCTGGCTTTCCAGATGCTAAAATCCTAGCGGCTTCTGCTGCTTTGTGGTATCCCACACCGTACTTGACAAGTTCTGTGTGAAATAATTGCTGTTTATCGTCAAATGATATGAAAAGTTGCATTTGCCGAAAGGCATTAAGTGCTACTGTTGCGTCTTTATAACGCTGACGGTAGTCATAACGTACCATTGTATCCAAAATTTCTACTAAACCTGGACTGAGATTGGCACACTCATCAAATAAAGCACAACGTAACTCGCCAGTAGAATCGTCTCGAGGTAGCTTTCGAGGATCTAACCCAGTTATTGCTTGAATACCAATAATGCCAACTGCATAGATATCGCTGCTGAATTGCGGATGAAAAACTAGCTGTTCGCTTGGCATATAGCCAGGAGTGCCGATCGCTATTGTATGGGTAGTTTGCCCTTGAAAGTTGACTTCTAAAGCACCGATCTCCCTCACTGCCCCAAAGTCAATCAAGACTATTTTCCCATCTTTTTGTCGTCGCCTTAAATTCTGTGGCTTGATATCCCGATGGATGACATTGTTTTGATGAACAAATGCCAAAACTTCTAGGATGTCCTTCAAAATTTGGAAGACTTTGTTCTCACTTAATGGTTCATTTGGGATAATTTCTTGTGTCAAATCATGCCCGTCAATGAATTCCTGAACTAAATAAAATTCTTCTTGTTCCTCAAAGTGGGCAAATAGTTTGGGAATTTGATTGTTGTCGTTGCCCAAGCGATACAAACTTTGTGCTTCTCTCTCAAACAACTTTTTAGCGATCGCCATTATAGCATAATTAGAGTCTTGCGGTTTAAGATGTTTGACGACACATTTAGGGACTCCCGGTAAATCTAAATCAACCGCTAGGTAAGTATTACCAAATCCCCCACTCCCCAGCAGTGTGATAATCTTGTAGCGCTTCCGGAGAGTTTTTCCAATGAGATGGGACTGGGTCATATAGTACATCCTACCTACTCGTTAACATGAGACAACATGGAGTATCTGAGCTAGTCTACTCTTAATTACATAATCCTAAGATACACCTATTTCCTTAATACACGTAAGTATATCTTTTTACAGGATATATCTCTGTGTGGATGACTTTCCAACCGATGTCCTGCTGTATGTAAGCAGCATTTTTGTGCTACAAAGAAACGAGCCATCAAGGAATAACAACAAATTAACGATGTTAGAAGGTTCGGAGAATACCCTCAAAGTTGCTCAGCAAGGATTTGAGTATTTCACCCACGGTCTGAAAACAGGTGAGTGGAGTCAGTTTTTGAGTATGCTTACAGAAGATTTCTGCTTCTGGTTTCCGAAGGGACGATTCCACGGATTGAATGTGGGAAAAGACAAAGCTGAAGCTTTTTTTCAATATGTTTCTGAGTCTTTTAACAGTGGACTCACTGTTACCCTAGATAGAGTCACTAGCAATGAGACAGCAGTTGTTTTTGAGTTTCGAGACGAGGGGTTGTTTTTCGGAGAACTTTACAAAAATCGAGTCGCTGTTTCCTTTGATGTACGTGGAGAGAAAATTTGTGGCTACCGGGAGTATTTTGGCAGTGATGGCAAATCAAATTAAATGAGAACAAGCCATTACCTGTTGCCCATTGTCCATTCCTTACACTTAGCCACTGCCGCTTGATAAGCGTCTAAGTAATTCTGACCACCTAACATCACATTGCCATAATATTCGTAAGGTGGCTCGCCATACACAGGTAGAGGATCGTCTTCTGGATAATCTTCCTTAGATTCTTCGATGATCGCTTTTAGTTGCTTGACACTCAAGCTATGTGCCAGAAAATAGGCAAGCTCTTGGGCATTTCTCTTAAGGTGCGGTAGTGTAGGATCGACAATGCGATCGCTCAGTTCAATCCAACTGTGTTCAATAGGTTTGTATGAACTGCCGTTGATCACCAAAAAGCCTTGGACATAAGTTGCCCCCTCAGTTACCAATACGGCTTTGTAAGCATTGTCAAATGGGGTTGTAGCCTTGCTTTTAATGCGATCGGCAATTTCAATAGAAAGCGCTTCATCTAGTGGTTTGTTCATCGACGGCAAAGTTACAAACAGAAACGATTATAATACTAGTACTGCTTTATAGAATTAAAAATTAAAAATTTAAAAGCCACAAATACAAGGTTTTTGGATGTCTGGGATGACTTTCAACACCTCTATCATTCCAACATCACAGGCGATTGTTCGCTTGTAGGAGCGATACTGTTTGCATGACTGGCAACGTAATTGTAAAGATAGCACCTTGACCTACACCCGGACTCACTGCACAAATAGTACCACCGTGTAATTCTACCAATTGCCGGACGATCGCCAATCCTAATCCCAGTCCCCCAAATGCTCGCGTTTTCGTGCTATCAGCTTGCCGGAACGTCTCAAAAACATGTGGTAGAAAATCGGGCTGGATGCCTTTGCCCGTGTCGGTAACGGTAATTTGAGCGTTTGTACCAATCTGCGTCAATTGGACTTCCACCCGTCCCCCGATGTCTGTGAATTTAACAGCATTTGAGAGCAAATTCCAGCAAATTTGCTGGAGGCGGTTTGGATCGCCCCAGACTGGATGTTCTAAAGGACTTAATCTTATCTCAATCTGAATTGACTTAGCTTCTGCTGCTGTTTGTACAGTTGCTATCGCTGCTTCAACAATCGCACTCAAGTCAACTTGAGCCGCATTCAACCGCAATTTCCCTTGTAAAATTTGAGAGACATCCAGCAAATCATCAACAAGCTGTGTTTGCAACTTAGCATTGCGTTCGATTGTCTCTAATGCTCGAGTTATGGTGTTAGCATTAAATGAATGGCTGCGCAGCATTTGTGCCCAGCCCAAAATTGGGTTCAACGGTGTTCTGAGTTCGTGAGACAGTACTGCTAAAAACTCGTCTTTGATTTTACTGACACGTTCAGCTTCTTCCCGCGCTGCTTGTTCGCTTTTGAGGATGCGATCGCGTTCTGCTTCTAAAGCAACTCGTTCTGTAATATCGCGGGTGACAGTGGCAATTGCGCTGCAGGAGTGCGTATCCGGATCTTCAATTGTAAACAAAGTGTAATCTACTGGAATCGCGTGTCCTGTTTTAAAATGACGCAATCGAAACTCACCCTGCCAAAGTCCCTCACGCATGAGGATTGGGTAAATGACTTCTTCCACATAGGCTTGATCTTCTGGTAGGAAGTAATCGAGAATTACTGTGTTGCGAACTGCCTCCATACTTTCTAATCCCAGCATTTGACAGCCTGCGGGATTAACAAACTCCACTCGACTATCCGGTCTTGCCAAACCAATGAAATCTACGCTATGGTCAATTAAAGCGATCAGACGTTGACGTTCTTCTTCTGCTTTTTTGCTTTCGGTCAGATCTAGAATGAAGGCAATTAACTCTTGGGTTTCATTGTAGGGTTCTTGCAAAAGTGCTGCCCCAATGAGAATTGGAATCCTTCGGCCATCTTTATGCAAATACTCCTTCTCATAAGGCGTACAGACTCCTTGCACCCTTATTTGTTCGAGCGCCCTTGCATCCAACGCAGCGTATTCTGGTGGTGTAAGTTGATCCCAGCCTATCTGCCCAGACTTCATCTCTTCAATTGTATATCCTAGCATCTTCGACAGGTAGTTGTTGGCATAATGCACCTCACAAAAGCAATCCCCAAATACTACCCCAAACATATCTGATTCCACCAACCTCCGGAATCGCCGTTCGCTTTCTCGCAAAGCTTCCTCAGAACGTTTGCGATCAGTAATATCCATTGACATACCAATCATTCGCTCGGGAGACTCTACTGAGTCGTAAAAACAACGACCTCGTACTAATACCCAATGAATACTTTCATCCCCGCAGACAATGCGGTACTCCACATCGTAGTCTGTCTGGTTGGCGATCGCCTGCTCTAGCGATTCAAATACCCAAGCTCGATCATCAGGATGCACGAGATCGTAGAGTGTTTGATGCGAAAATTCTGCATCTGGCGACAGACCGAAGTTTATTTTACAACGTTCCGAAGCTACCAGTACATTGGAACGCAAATCAAGTTCCCAGCAACCAAGTTTACCCGTTGTTAGTGCTAGTATAAGTCGGTGTTCGCTTTCACGTCGTGCCTCCTCTGCTTGTGTGCAGTCGCGTAAAGCTGCTTGCTGTTCAGTAATATCACGTACTGTTGCTAAAACACCAACGACATCATTCCTGGCATCTCTAATGGGCGAAACACTAATTGTCACATCAATTAAGCTGCCGTCTTGACGGCGACGAACAGTTTCCATTTGACTAATGGCTTCACCGCGTCGCATCTTCGCAAAAATATCTTTAGGTTCTTGTATCCGCTCAGCCGGAACAAGAATGGACACATCTTGCCCGATTATTTCGGCGCTAGTGTAGCCAAAAATACGCTCTGCACTGGGATTCCAACTCATGATTTTACCATCAGGTGTCAATCCCATGACAGCATCGTTCGACGACTCCACCATAGCGGTAAGAAACAGCCGCGCTTCTTCCGCCTGTTTGCGTTCAGTGATATCCTCTACAATTCCTAACAACCGGATGGGAATGCCATTGGGATCGCGATCAACGCTGCCTCTTACCCAAATCCAACGAAGCTGTCTATCTTGGCGGATAATTCTGCATTCAAAGTCCCAATCTTCATGGGTAGAAAGTGTTTGCTGAAACTTTTGATTCACTATCGGACGATCTTGCGGATAAACGTGGTTTAGGAAGACTTCGTAACTCCATTCCGGCTGTAAAGACTCATACCCAAAAACTTGATCGTGCTTGAGCGATCGCCGAACTGTATATGCCTGTGTCCTCAAATCTAAATCCCAATCTCCAACAAGAGCGTAATCTAACCGTCGGCGCTCAATGACTTGCTTAGTAGTTTCTAAAAAGGTGAGCAGAACACCACCGACCCCTTCTCCATCGTAAATCGGGCTGTAGCAAAGCGTGAAGTAACTTTCCTCTAAGTAGCCGTCGCTTTCGATTAGATACAGTTGGTTTTCAACGTAGGTAACTTGCCCTTGGACGAAAACTGCTTTGTAAATCGGTTCTTGAATATCCCAGACTTCCGACCAGCATTCTCTTGTCGGTTGACCCATTGCTTGAGGATGCTTATTACCGAGAATTCTCCGATAAGCATCATTATATATTTGAATGAGGTGAACTCCCCACAATACCATTGTGGGAATTTGAGAAGTTAAGCTAATACTAGCTGCTGTCCACAAACCTGGCGACCAAGTCTCCACTGTACCAACAGACGTATTAGACCAGTCAAAGGCTCGCCACTGTCTGCCAACTTCTCCAGCATTCGCCAGGATACTTTCGAGCATTCTGGACTTTGCCACCTGTAACACCATTCTTACTTTAGTATATTATTTATCTCACATTAACACTAGTACAGATAAAGAATGCAATGCATCTGCTCAAGGGTAGGGAATCAGCCTGCAATGCACAAAGTTGCTCCGGAGTATAGATGGTCCCAGAGCAACAACAGTTTATAATCCCATCATGATGTGAGTTCCGCGCCTCAAGGTCGTCACCTAGTTTTGTGGATGTCTTCTAGCTAATCTCTCTAGCTTTCTAGGATCGATCTTGATGACTTGTCCTTTTGAGAATCTGCTGTGGTTTGAGATATATAAATAATCATCAGGTCCAACAGTAATGCTAGAAGCTGCTTCTAGTCCATGACCGCTTAACAAAATTTTACGAGTTCCATCTGGAGCAATTTTAATCAGAGAACCACTTGTATCAC
>JAQYWP010001117.1 GCA_029379285.1 Rhizonema sp. PD38 | reverse complement strand
ATTAAGATAGGCACGAAGCAATAGTAGATAGCCAATGGAGAGGGCGAGAGTGTATGGGATTCAACAGAGAAAAGCTATAACTAAAGAGTCATTCTTAAATGTGGGGTGATGCACCACACCCTCATTAGAAATAGTGTGAGTATGATTGTGAGATAAATTTCATTAAAATGTGATTTAAATTACTTACATATAAGTTTTGGTAGAAATTAAATTAAATATATTTGCTGTAAGTATCATGTTGCTAATTAAATTAGAACTCAGGATTTTCAATGAAAAACTTAGTGAATTCTCAAGACAGTACAGCGTCCATTCAGACGTTAGCAAGGACAATTAAACTTTCTCAAGGACAGTTTTCACTACTGTTAGCGTGTTGTAACTCCACGGTAAAGCAGCAACAAATACTGCGTTTGTTAAAAGAATTTTCAACGGCAAAATACCAAGAAATTCAGCTTCCATCCTCTGCTGAAACACTGTATACAACAATCGCAAACACATTAGGTTCCACTCAGCCTGAAGCTTTGATAGTAACGGGTTTAGAGTCTGTGGTGGCAATTAACCAACTCTTGATCTCTACCAATCAGATGCGTGACGAGTTGAGGAAACAGTTCCAATTTCCTCTTGTGTTGTGGGTGAACGATGAAATTCTGCGAAAACTCGTCTGGCTAGCACCTGATCTGAAAAACTGGGCTGCTAGCACGATTAGGTTCGATCTGCCTCACAATCAGTTAAGAGTGCAGCCAATCTCTGCATGAGTCTTAAGTAAAATTATTGATGGTGAAATCACTCAAGTCAATACGGTAACAAGTTTTCTCCCTGCTAAAATTTATCGTTAAGACGAAGGAACAAACGACAGTTATACCAGGTCGATCTTTACATCTACCTGAAAATTTTTTGTATAATAATTGACATAAATACCGGAAGTTACCAGTTATAGCTGGTAATTGGGAAGATAATTATCTGTTCTCTAATAGCCAATGACCAATCCCTGCTGATAAGTGTGGGATAATACACTTGTTTGTCTTGAGTCGTTAATTATTATTTTATTGTTACTCGGCAGATCCCCTTGCTAAGAGTGTAAGGGGACTAGTTGAAGTGTTTACTTTCAATTGCTGTAACTAAATTAACAATATATATATTCCGGAAATTTTTTATGAAAACTAAAATAAAAAAATACTATACCATTAAATCAGTACAATTCGTTACTGCCTTGATATTAACTAGTTTTTTATCTGTTGGTAGCGGGTTAACAGTTATGAGAAGCGCTGTAGCTAATCCGGTAAACCCTCAGCAAGAAGTACTAGATGAAGTCTCAGATGGACGCTTACCGCTTCAGGTTACCAATGCAGTTATGCAAGATATATCCCGTACACAACACATTCCGGTAAAACAACTAAAAATTAGTGATTATAGTCAACAGACTTGGGGTGATGGATGCATGAACCTGCCCAAACCTCATGAATTCTGTACTCAAGCGTTAGTTTCTGGTTGGCGGGTTGTGTTATCTGATGGAAGTCAAAACTGGATTTATCACACTGATAGTCATGGTCGCTCATTACGCCGAGCAAATCCTTATATCGTCAGTCATTTATCAGAAAATTTACCAGGATATGTAAAAAAAGCTGTTTTACAGGCTGCATCTAAACGGTTGAATTTGCCAATTTCTCAAATCAGGATTATTCAGACTCAACAACGGAGTTGGAAAGATGGCTGTTTGGAACTCTCAAAACCGGAAGAAGTTTGTACCCAGGCTCTGGTAGAAGGTTGGCTCGTCGCTGTTGGAGCTGTTAACCAAACCTTAATCTATCACACTAATGATTCTGGTTCTACAATTAAGCTGAATGAATTAGCGAGCGAAATCAGTGAAAACCAGTTACCCGAACTTATTGATAAAGTTTTGGTAGAAGCCTCTCGTCAGTTTGGATTACCAACTTCACAGTTGCAAGTAGTTGAGATAGAACAGCGACAATGGCCTAATAGTTGTTTGGGTATAAGTAAACCAGAGGTTTTGTGTGCAACTGTTGTTGTACCGGGTTGGTTGGTAACTGTCAGCGATGGGCAACAACGCTATTTTTATCGTGTTGGTCAATCGGGTGCGATCGCCTATGATGAAAACGCTCTTCCAGTTGGCGAAAGCAAAACTCTTAAACCAGTTCTCATTCCCACAAGTGGGTTACCACCAGCGTTGTCAAGTAATGTCATTTTTCGGCAAATTTCCAGTGGCGGCTTTGCAAATCAAACTGATGAAACCGTCTTGCTCAATGATGGGCGTTTAATGCAATATCGCATTGGCGACGCCAACGATTCTCACCGAAAGGTTCGCCGCATTTCTCGCAGACAACTGATACAGTTTCAGCATCTACTAGAAAAAAAAGGACTGCCTGAATTCCAAAACCAGAGTTATTTAGCACCCAGTAGCGCTGCTGACTACATCACCTACACTTTGACTAGCCCTAGTGGTACAGTCCAGTATAATGATATCTCTCAAAATAGTTTACCGAAGAATTTACAGCTAATCGTCAAAGCTTGGAATCGAATAGCAAAGATTGAATCTCTCATGCCGTCGAGTACCATTGATTCAAAGATTTGATGTGCCTTCCATCAACAATGAATCAGGGTAAGCGCGTCTCAAACCCTATTGACGACAGGGGGATCCTTACTGGTAATATCAAAGCTGTCTATGCTGGGTGTAAAAGATGTTTCAGTTTTACTTTTCTTTTCAAAGGAAAGTTGGCATACTTCAGAGGTTGCAGCTAGAGGGGTTAAATCTTACCCTAGCTATATTTTTGCAGAAATTGAACCACAAATTTAACTCCTGATCTCGCTATAATCATCTAATTAAATGTCCCGTTTCAACATTAGTTCTCCGTGTATTACACCGTAGATGGAAGCTAACTATCACAGTTTCTCCTTGTATTATATGGAGAGACCGTGTTTGCTGCTCCCCCCTGGCTTTCCAAGTATTACACGGCTTCACCGTTAAAAGATTCAGAATCACGTTGAAACCTTGGACAGTAAGGCATTAATTCCTCTCTCCCTTCCATAGCTGAGCGAACGTACAGTAATTATATCCGTAAATTAACCTTAATTCCAGAAGAACTCCACTCCCCTATTTGCCGTGCTTTATCTCCCCTCCTCGCTTGTGGGGAGGGG
>JAQYWP010001116.1 GCA_029379285.1 Rhizonema sp. PD38 | reverse complement strand
CAGTGGCTTCTTACCCAAAAACGCTTTTAAACGCTTGATATAGCACTGATATGCCCTTACCGACGACGGAGCCAAGCCATCCAACCATAACGCCACCAGCTTCGCTTCCGCAGCCGGAGTAGGAAGCTCCGCAATGGACGCACGATAATGGGTCATGTGGACGAGCGATCGCGTCATAATAATTGCACGCTTACTATTAAGACAAAAAGGGAGTTATGTCTGATGTTAATCTGTCTGATTTTTATTGTCTCCCTTTTTGGGACTATAAAAGCATCTTGATTGTATTTGTTACGAATTTGCCACACCTGGAATTCTACGTGCGGACACAATTTAAAGACATATAAAATACATAATTCTCTTTTACATATTAATCATCTTCAGTGCAAGAAATATATTATTTTTCTTGCACTCGCTGAAAAGTATCAATATAAGCACGGAAGAGAGAGGATTTCTGTTAGATAGAAGATACAACGTATACAAAAGGTTAATATGCGTAATAAACTGGTATTTCGATTTATCCCTGCGGAATTATCGTATCTGTTCAGGCAACGCCATAGTTTGTGTAAGGACGCTTGTAGGGAGGATGTAAACCCAAGATAATATCTGACGGTGGTACACCTTTAGCAACTAATTCTTGCCCTAAATCAATTTCTGTCATATTTTGCTGAATCCAAATTTTCCCATCTTTAATATCAATGTGAACATAGCTTGCATAAATGCGATCGTTACCTTGCCATCCAATATCAACTAGTAAATAATGGTCATTTTCTGTATCATAAATCACTTGACTTTCGATATTTTTGTCATTGTTTGTAGCATGTTCAGCCAATACTTCGCGGACGATTTGACAATAGTTTTTTAATGTCGCCATTCTACAATCTCCTCTAAATTAGGTTCGTAAGCAATAATTTTCAGATGGTATTCCTTAATAGCTGCTTGGACAAAATATTCTTGAAAGAAGTCTTTGAAAATATCAATAGGTACGGCTAAATAAATGATCCGTGATGGTTCTGTTAATTGGAGGGCAAGACGATAATTTAGGCACTGTCCTAAAGCTGCATGAAAATCATTAATATTAGAAGGATTAATAAAGCTTTTCACTTCTACAGCAATTTGCTGACCATCTTTTTGAGCAGCAAATATTCTTTCGGCGGCTAAGTCTATTTCAAGTTTAACGCGCCCAATACGAATTGTTAATGGGTCACTGGTAATTATCCATCCATCTTTGATTAAGGCTGTTTTTACAGATTGATGGAATAAATCTTTAGCCATAGTGATAGCAGTGTTTAAACATTTAAATGTTAGCTCATAAACTCATAAACCCAATGTTTTTTAAAGGGAACGGGCAATAAGGAAACCCACATGGTACGGAAGGTGGATTCCAAGATAATTACCAGTTTTCATACCAAATCTTCAAGCAAGGCTGTAATTTTCCCTTGAGCCTTAGCACGGTTGTCATCATAAATCATCAGGGTGTTAAGATCCGCATGACGCGAAAGCTTTTGCACGCTTCTGACATCTCCCCCAGTTACGTCCAGTGCGGCAGTTACAGCTGAATGTCTAATTTTATGAGGACTGATAGTTTTAGAAATGCCAGCAGCTTGTGAAATGCCAACTATAATTTTCCGAATCCCATCTCCTGTCAGCCGATGCCCGTAGTTTGGTCGCAGCGAAATAAACAAAGGTTGCTTAATATCGAGTTCAAACCTTGCCAATAACCAATCTTGGATCGCTTGACAAGTTTTGGATTGCAAATCAATGGTTTCTTTTTGGGTTCCTCTGCCCTTTCCCAAGATGCTTAAAGTTTTAGCTTCTAAATCTAAATCCCCAACACTACACTGGGAGACTTCCTCGCGCCGCAGTGCATTTGCCCACAATAATCTCAATAGAGCATAATCACGTTTTCCTTTCAATGTTTCCCTATCTGGTACAGCCAACATTTTTTTGAATGCTTCTCTCCCAATACCTGTTGTATCTCGGTAGGGTTTAACTTTTTCACTTTTGATGTCGGCTAAGGTCCAAGTACACTGTCCCACTTCGTAAGCATAATTCACAAGCGACTTGATTGCTGCAATGGAACGATTTACGCTCGCTTCCTTTAACCCCAAGTCAATTAATTGAGCTTTGTAACGCAATACGAGAGTAGCGGCACTAAACCTCTCCATTTGCAAAAACTGTATCACTAAAGTAGGCGTTAATTGGCGATCGCACACCGAACAGAAAAATTTCCTTAGTTCCTTAGCATACTCCCGCCTGGTTCCCTTGTTGCGTTTGCCCACCAACCATTCTTCGTGCAAGTTGCGATCGCCGTTTATAGCAAAGGGGTTATCTGACATTTTAACTATCGAAAATTATCTTTTTCGATAGTTATGATAGCACAGAATGACCCGATATGGGGGTGTTGTAGGTTTGCACATAAATTGAAAAATCTGGCACATAAGTTGACATTTTTGGCACATAAGTTGAAAATTGCGTGTGTGGAACCTTTATTTTGTCGTCGCTTTTAGGCGATCGCATGAATCTCCATTAATTCCCCAAACCCTTACTCTATAAGGATTTAGCCTCTTTTCTCCCTTAAATGCGGAAATTTTCATCAGAGCATGCAAATTTGGTAGGAAATGTTCACTTTTTGCGCCATAAATTTTCATCTTATGTGCAAAAACTGTGCCTGAAAGTATTATTCTTGCGTTCCGAAAATTTCATCTTATGTGCAAACCTATAGTGTTGTGGAGGGATAAAAAAGTTCAACAATAAATAATAAAGTCTAACAATCAATAAAAAAGTTCAACAAATTCTTTTGTGCTTTAAGCGCCCCAAGCGTCCCTATTGACAAGCACTTCTGTACCTTAGGAATGCACACGCGCTCGTCACTACAATCCGCCGATCGCCCACCGAGCGGGTATCACCACTCTCCTAATTGTTCAACTTTTTTATTTGACTTTGGATCAAAGCTCGCCGGATGGAATCTTCCATCCGGCAGACTTTGCGCAACTGTGTTGAAAAAATCGTAGGTTGATTCTTTTTTCCGCCCAAAATTATTCAACTTTATTTTCTGACTGCGCATACCCTGACGAGAAATCAGGGCTTTCTGGCTGCGAATGACCGAGTTTGACTGCCGCTGTCTGCCGCAGGCGTCACCAAAATGCGTCTCTTC